>DSDW01000159.1 GCA_011048515.1 Campylobacterota bacterium
CATCAGCAGATATCTTAAAACTCATCTGCCACGGATTGTTCAAAATAGCCATTTTTATAGAGCCACCTGTAGATATCCGCCGCGATGGGGCCGGCAGTACTTCCACCGTGTCCACCATGTTCTACGAGGACTGTGACGACATACTGGGGATCCTTGTAGGGTGCATAGGTGGTGATCCATGCATGGGATCTGTGGTAATACTCCATCTCCTCCTCTTTGAGACGTTTGATCGTGGATTGGGGGATAGCGGTAACCTGCGAAGTACCTGTCTTCCCTGCTACAACGATAGGCAGATCGCTCAGGGTCCGGTATGCCGTACCTTTGCGCGTATTACTCACCTCGTACATCCCCTCTCTGATCGTCTGGAGATAGCGCTGGTGGAGAGTAATGGGTTTGCTCTCTTTTTCTACTGCTTTACCGTCAATATGCTTTGCCAGTTTCGGTGTCACAAGTTTTCCGGTCGCAAGCAGAGCCGTATGGCGGGCTACCTGCAAAGGGGTCACGAGATCATACCCCTGACCGATCGAAGCGATGACGGTCTCCCCCATATACCACGGCTGATTATAACGCTTTTGTTTCCACTCTTTATCCGGTATAACGCCTTCATACTCTTTGGGGAGGTCGACACCGGTCTTTACCCCCAGTCCGAACTCTCTGAGGTATTTTGCCATCGCATTGATCCCTACTTTGAGACTCTTGCTGTAAAAATAGACGTCACAACTCTCCCTGATCGCTTTTTTGAGATCCACCTTTCCGTGTCCCCAGCGTGACCAGCATCTGAACTTGTGATTGCTCTTTCCCAGGGTGATATGGCCAGAACAGTGCTCTTCGCTATCGAGGATACCCTCTTTGGCTTTGGAAAAAGCCAGCGCCATCCCCATCTTGATCGTGGAACCGGGAGGATAGGCACCATGTATCACCTTGTTGGTAAATGGTTTATCCACATTCTCCTGCAGTGCCTGCCAGTCTTTGTGGCTGATCCCCCCTACAAAAAGGTTGGGATCAAAAGAGGGATAGCTGACTGCGGCAAGGATGTCTCCGTTTGTACGCATGACGATCGCCACACCGGAGTCCTCTCCGAAACGGTCATGTATCATCTTCTGGAGATTGATATCGATATTGAGCTGAATGTTTCTATTGTCTTTGGGAGGAACCTTGTCGATCACTTCGATGGCTTTGTTGGTTGCCGTGACTTTGCTGACAAGATGCCCCAGCTCCCCCTGCAATACATCGTTGTACTGTTTTTCCAGGCCGCTTTTGCCGACCTTTCCTATCTCTTTGACCACCGGATCCTGATCATTCTCTTTCTGGTTTGACTTTCCGGTATAGCCGACGATATGCGCAGAGTAGACGCCGTAGGGATAGTAGCGCTTTGTCTCTGCTTCGATCTTGATCTCGGGATGGAGGCTCAAAGAGGGGTAGGCTCCCATCATATCTGCGTAATGGATAAAATCCACCACCTTGATATACTCATGGTTGTAAGGAGAGTCATGTTTGTCATAGACTTTCATCATGACCGTTTTGTTAAGATCGGGAAAGGTCTCTACGATCCTGTCGACAACCTCTTCGAGTTTTTGAGGGGTTCTCTTCAGGTGCGGGAGGATAGAGACCGAAAAACCCATCTGGTTCATCGCCAAGAGATTGCCGTGACTGTCGGTGATCTCTCCCCTTACCGGTTTGATGAACTGTTTACGTTCGATGTTTTCCTGAGCCAACTCCTCATAGTAGTAGTTCGATTTGATACTGAGATGATAGAGTCTGGCGATCATGATCGCCCATACCGCGACAAATAGCAAAAGAATAAACTTATACTTCATAGCAACACCACTATCAGAAGATCGATCACCAGCGAATAAAGCAGTATATTGTCCAGCATGATCGTGGTCTCCTGAAAGATAAAATCATAGGCCAAAAGTGACCCCAGGTAGAAAAAATCCAGCAGTGTCACCGTAATGACAGAGATACATACCTTACATTTTCTGAAATGCAACAGCGACTGGAAAAAGAGCACATAGATAACCAACGACGAAATGATCGTCAGGAAAAAAGGCAGGGAGAGGTTGATCTCCAGATTGATAAAGTAGATCAATGCCATGAATATATAGGATTTTTTTTCATTCTCTATCCCCAGTATCAGAAGGTATCCCATCACCCCGATCAGTAGGGGCAAAAAGACATAGATGGAGATCAGCATCGGATAGAAAATAACAAAGATGAGCGCAAATATCCACAGGAGATAAGGGAGTTTTAACGAACGGGTATGCTTACGCATCATTCTCCCATTCTTTAAGCTTATAGATCAATGCCACCTCGTTGCACACAGGGAAGTGGATACACTTGATGCAGTCCGCCCATATTTTATGTTCGGGTATCACCTCTTTGCTGATCTCTTTGAAGCCGAGTTTTTCAAAAAATGCGGGGAGATAGGTCAAGACCAGCACATCCTCCTCCACTTCGAGCATCTTGGCCTCATTGAGCGTGAACTCAACCATCCTCTGCCCGATATGATGGCCCCGGTACGCCTCATCCACGATAAGGCTTCTTACCTCGGCCAGTCTTCTGGAGTGAATATGCAGCGCGGTATACCCTACGACTTTGTCACCCTCTTTTGCGAGTACATAGGAGCGGATATTGGTAGCGACTTCGTCCTCGCTTCGATAGAGGATCGTACCCTCTTTCACCTCTTTGACCACCAGCGCCTGCATTTGGGGGATGTCGCTGAGTTTTGCTTTGACCAGTTCGATCATGACTCTTCTCCCGGTTCTTTGATATCAAAGATCGTTGTCAGTATCTCTTTGTGGACCCTCTCCTGTCCGCTCTTTTTGAGATTGGAGATGGTAATGGCTCCGGGAAACTCTTTTTTAAGCTTGCTTCTCTCTTTCTGGTTGAGCTTGTCTATCTTCGTAAAGACCGTAAGATAACGCTGGTCTGGACGAAGAAACTCGGAGATATACTTCTCGACATCATCATCGATCTTCGCATGCGGGTGTCTGGCATCACGTAAATGGATAAAAAGACGTATCGACACCCTCTCCTTGATAAACTCCACAAGGTTTTTCTGCCATACCTCTTTGAGCGATTTGGAGACCTTCGCATAACCAAACCCGGGAAGGTCTACAAAACGCACCGGATAGCGCTCTTCTCCATACTTATAGAGAGTCTCAAAGAAGTTGATCAGCTGTGTTTTGCCGGGTGTAGCAGAACTTTTCGCCAGGTTCTTTCGGCCGGTGAGAAGATTCAGCGTAGAGCTTTTACCTACATTGGAACGTCCCAGGAAAACGACTTCACTCATATCTTCGGGAAGAGCGTCATGGATACTTTGTGCTGATTTGATAAATTCTGCTTCTATGATTCTGGGTGCTTCCACGGTCTAACGATCCTTTTTATTATTTTATCTCTTCTGTTTCAAAAATGAACTTCACCGGTTCTTTTTTGCTTCCTGCCACATTTGCCAGACCCGACGTAAGATCAAGCTCTATCTGCTCTGCGTTGATATGGCGCCTGTTGATCATATCCTCTATCATGGCATTGCCTCTGAGTATATACTTTGACTCCAGCGGCAGATAGATCACTCTGTCGGCACTGCCTTTGTAAAAACGCTTCTCTTTTCTGAACTCAAAACGCACACTGCCTCTGGCTTCATATCTCCTGGTCTGGTTATTGTCATCAAAATAGACGACTACACGATCCCCGTGTATCCAGCTTTTATCCTGTATGATCCTGACATTGCCGATAAAATGTACCTCTTTTTTCATCTCTTCGGCTTTCATGCTATCCGAAGTGATCTCAACCTTGTCGGCAAAAAGCAAGACCGACAAAAGCAAAAAAAGCATATACCTTACCCTAAACATGAGCAGCCTTTCAAGTTTTGTTATTATACATTATTTTTCTGCGGTGTAGAGTACCGCTTTGACCTTTTGGGCTGTAGCGCTCTTCTCTTTCATCTCATACACAAGGTTTGTTCCGGTAATAATATTCTCGTTCAAGTGTGCCTCAAAAGGAGAATCTATCGTTAAAATCTGACTCTCTTTATTGTAGGTTGCCCTCTCTGCCCTGTAGTCAAATCCCTCTTTCTGATTGAGCGTCACATTGCCTTCAAGCTGGAGATAATCTCCATGGTAGGTACCTTTTTGTGCACGCAGGAGATTTACCCTGTCCGTATGATAGACGATCTCATAGAGCCGCAATGTTTTCTTTTCAACCTCACCATATCGGCTGTGTGCCAACCCCAGCATCCCTTGTGTATCAACCTCGATCAGTCTCGTATTTGCAAAAACCAGCTCCTTGGTATTTGTACTTTTTTCCCGGGATTCTGGTTCTATATCGATCAGGAAAAAACCCATCACTACCAATACTGTGACAATAGCAATGATATGTTCTAATCTTATACCCATAGCTGCAGATACTTCTCTTCAAGCCCCTCTTCTATGATCAGCCGCTCGATCATCTCCCGTACGGCACCGTCCCCGCCCCTTTGGCTGAGTACCACATCCGCTTCTTTGTCTACATATCGCGAGGCATCACTGGGCACAAAAGAGCGCTGAACCGCTTTGAGCATTCTGAGGTCATTGAGATCGTCACCGATCGCCGCAACATTTTCCATCTTCAGGTCCAGTTTTTCAAGCAAAGACTCCAGCACTGCCCTTTTGTCTTTTACCCCTTGGTAGAAATGTTCAATATGCAGCTCTTTGGCACGTCTCTCCACGATCTTGGAGCTTCTTCCGGTGATGATCGCCACCTGTTTGCCCAGTTTGCGCCATGAAGCAATGGCAAGTCCGTCCTTGACATTGAAAGACTTGATCTCATCCCCCTCTTCGCTGTAGGTAATACGGCTGTCTGTCATCGTGCCGTCAACATCCAATACGATCAGCTCAATACTCATAGTACTCCCTTGGTACTCGGGATACCTGCATTTTCATTGATCGTCACGGCCCTGCGCAGCGCTACAGCCAATGCTTTGAAGGCACCTTCAATAATATGGTGTTTGTTTTTGCCGCGGTTGTAGATCAGGTGCAGTGTCAAAGGCAGATTAAACGCAAAAGCCCTGAAAAACTCCTCTACCAGCTCCACATCAAAGTTTCCGACCTTACCGCCTATGGGGAGTTCGAAAACCAGAAATCCCCTGTTGGAGATGTCCAGGTCACAGGTGATGCTCGCCTCATCCATCACCACGGTTGCATTGCCGTAGCGTTCAATGCTCTGTACCGGATAGATCGCCTTATGCAGCGCCTGACCGATGGCGATCCCCACATCTTCCACGGAGTGGTGGTCATCAATATGCGTATCTCCCGTACACTTTACCTCAAGGTCAATATGGGAGTGTTTTGCAAATGCTTCGAGCATATGATCAAAAAAACCGACTCCTGTATCTATCTTTGCTACACCTTTACCGTAAAGGTTCAGCTTCACACTGATCTGTGTCTCTTTTGTCTCTCTGTTTACTTCAACCATGTTTTCTCCTCAAACTGCAGGCCTATTGCCTGATGATAAATGCATCTTCAAGATGGAACGATGCGATAAAGTCCCTCGCTTCAGCTTCGGACCTGAACCCCATGAGCCAGACCCTGTAGAGCGGTGCGCCGTCCACATTTTCAAATCGTTTAACAATCGGACGGTAGCGTCTGTCCAGCGATCCGTATCGTTCCTTGTAGATCTGTGCGCCCTGATAGCGCCTGAATGCACCCACCTGGATACCGAAATCGGTGATCATTACACGCTCCTGGGTCTGTGTCCTCTGTTGCTTGGCGATAATATGCTGAGGCGTGACCTTGCCGGCAAATCCCACCACCTGGATCTCTACCCGGGCGATACCCGTGCGGTCGAGCCCAAGCGTCTTCCCTGCTTGATAGCTGCAGTCGATGATACGCCCTTTCACAAACGGTCCCCTGTCGTTGATACGCACGATAGTACTTTTAGCGTTGTCAAGGTTTTTCACCTTTACCATTGTATCCATCGGCCAGGTTTTATGTGCGGCGGTTTGCCCGTGCATATCATAGCGTTCTCCGTTACTTGTCTGTTTGCCATGGAAGTTTGGGCCATACCAGCTGGAGATCCCTTTCATCTTGTCTCCCACCTCCACAAAGGTAGGATGATAACGTTTTCCCAATACCGTATAGGAACGCATCGTCGCTTTATGACGTGCTTCACTGGTATATTGTGTCGCCTTATAGGTACCGCTTCTTTGAGAACATCCCGTAGCCAGGAAGGTCAGTGACACTAAAAAAACAATAGAAAAACAAGAGATGATTTTTCGCATAGTAGTCCCGCTGCCAAATAGTAGCTTTTATTATCTCTTTATTTGACTTTATCCTAGCTTTCCGCTTGACAAAACATGGTTCGTTTTTACTGATGATTCACCACTGATTCAAACTGCTCCCGTGTCACGGGAATGATCAGAAGGCTCTCCTGCTCAAGGTTTGTATTTTGCAGATGATTGATCCGTCTGATCTCAGAGATACTTGTATGGTATTTCTCGGCGATCAGTTTCAGGGTTTCATCTGCACTCACAATATGCGAGACAAAATGGTCTCTGGGATCAGGGGCATCTGGAACAGGATGATAGTTCAGATAAAAGAGTATCAGTTTTTCATAAGGGATCGTAATGGTATACCGCTCCGAACTGACCGGCACTCTCCCTTTTTTATACTGACTGTTGAGGCCGATCAACCCGGTAGGCTCCATATTGAGCAATAAAGCGATATCCTTAAGATCCGTGCCTCCTTTCACCTCTACCTGGACAACTCCTTTCTGCTGCGCTGAATCTATCAACCCAAAATCGATCCCTTCATTCTCTCCTATCATAGCGAGCAGAAGCAGCCGTTTGATATATGCCCTTGTCTCTTTTGGCAGATACTTGGCTCGTTCATCGATCAGGATAGAAAGCTCATCAGTGCCAGCTTCTCTGATGGCTTCAGCGACTCTTCCCTCCCCGCAGTTATAGGCCATAACAGCGAGATACCATTTCCCGAATTTTCTGTAGAGCCTTTGGAGATGGAGTATCGCTGCGGCAGTTGCAGTGACCGGATCACACCGTTCATCAAGAGTATAAGCGACGGTCAGGTTGTACTCTTTTGCCGTAGAGGGGATAAACTGCCATAAGCCTTTTGCCTGTTTTGGGGACTCTATATCGGTATCAAATCCCGATTCGATCATAGGCAGATAGGCCAGAAGATCGGAGAGTTCTGCTTCTATCAGCTGTCTTTGTACCATTGGCAGCAAAAATTCTCCCCTGTTCTGGAAAATCCTGTAGAGTCGTTTGAACTGACTGTCGTGATCTTCGACAAAATTTTCAAAATCCTGGTCATAGGCATAGGATTCATCGATATCAAACTCGGAAAGCACATAGGCATAAGAGGGGTATTTTTGCGTAATCGTCATGCCATACAAAGAGTGTGTAGCCAACAAGAAGCAGATTAGTGAAAGGAGTGCTCTTTTCATTTTATAAAGAAAAAAGCCTTAGGCTGTTGTCTGTAGTCAGCTTTTCTATCTCCTCCCTGCTGATACCGGAAAGCTCCGCCATCTTGTCGGCGACCAGTGTGGTATATGCGGGTTCGTTCCTCTCCCCGCGATGGGGATGCGGCGTAAGATAGGGCGCATCCGTTTCGATAACGAGTTTGTCGGCCGGGATCTTAGGATAGACGTGGATCAGCTTGCGTGCGTTTTTGAAGGTAAGCACTCCGCCGATACCGTAATAGAAATTTTTTTCTGCAAGTTTAAGCAGCTGATCATCGGCATTGTAGCAGTGAAGCACCCCGCCTCTCTCTCCGGCATACTTCTGCAGAAGCTGCAGCGAATCCGTACCCGCATCACGGATATGTACGATCAGCGGTTTATCAAGCTCTTTTGCCCATCTGACCTGATCGATAAAGACCTCTTTCTGTAGCCTTTTTTCTGCTGCAATCGCTTCTTCGGATTCAGGCAGGCGATAGTAGTCCAGCCCGCACTCTCCGATTGCTACACATTTGGGATGTGCTACATAGGGCTCCAGATGCCTCCTGTCATAATGGGCAGCATCATAGGGATGTACACCTGCGGCAAAATAGATCCCCTCATACGTTTCGGCGATTTCTACCGCCCGGGGGAGGCTTTGGGGGTCTGCACCGGGAATGATAAACTTCTCTACACCATTTGCCCTCGCATTGGCGATCACACTATCGAGGTCTTCATAGTATCTTTCATCATCCAGGTGACAGTGGGTGTCAATGATCATAAATACTCCATAAATAAAAATTTAATGTTATTTTATCAAAATAATGTTAGTACAAAGAAAATTAGGGTAGAATGTGTGAGATGAAAGATGAGGTTAGAGATCATCATTCGTGTTTTATGTGTTACGTTAGACTATGCTGGACCCCGAAAGACTCCCCCTATTTTGATTCAACTAATAATATAACAAAGGTATAACAATGGCAGAACTAGTCCATGGTACAGTAAAATGGTTTAACGACGAAAAAGGTTATGGGTTTATAGCGCAAAACAATGGTGGTCAGGATGTATTCGTACATTTCCGCCAGGTAAACAATACAAGCGGCGGACGTGTATCACTTCAGGAAGGACAAGCTGTTACTTTCGAGATCGGTGAAGGACAAAAAGGCCCTCAGGCAGAGAATGTAACACCTCTTTAATCTGTTACCGGCCGGCTTAAGCCGGCTGACTCTTTTTTTCCTCTTCTACAAACTCCCCTTTTACCAATCCCGCTTCATGCAAGAACTGCGAAGGCTTATAATCGACTTTTTTCATCTTGTCATATTTTGCCAGTGAGAGATAGAGCTTATCCTTGGCGCGTGTTACTGCCACATAGAACAGCCTTCGCTCCTCTTCTATGGAACTCATCATTCTTCTGTTTGGGAAACGTCCGTCTACCAGGTCAACGACATAGACTTCAGGAAATTCAAGCCCCTTGCTGGCGTGCACCGTAAGAAGATTTACCCCCTCCCCTTCACTCAGTTCATTGCCTCCGAGTACCATGGCGTTGACAAACCGGCCAAGCTCTTTATATTGTCTGGCCAGGTCCCAAAGCAGTCTTGCCTTGCGCTCAATACGCTCCTTCGCCTGCGTCTTTTTCTCCGGATCTATCTCGCCGGACTTGAGCCTTGCTCTTTGGTTGGAAAGGATATTGACCACCTTCTCATAGAGCTTGGAGCGCATCGCATGGCTCAGGATCTGTGCCGGGTTTTGCATCGCTTCAACTTCCAGGATATAACGGTAAAACTCCTGAAAGAACTTCACCCCCTCCTGGGTGAGCTTCGGATGCTTCAGCAGAGGGTGTGCCATGATCTCCCTGTCCAGTCCCATATGGGCGAACCGTGATGCACTGCCGATCTCCATATCATCGTCAAAAAGCCCCAGCTGAATATTTTTGTTGGGCTTGAAGTTTGGCAGCTCAAAGATACGCGGATGCAGAACCCCCTGCATGAGGCTCCCCTGCCCAAAGTGGATGAAACACTGGAATATCTCTTTGGAGAGGGCAGAACCGACACCCGAGGCATACTCAAAGATGTGGATGAATGCCATCATGTCCTTGGGATTGAGCTGGAGGGCGAGGAGATCCAGCAGGAACTTTACCTCTTTGGTCTCAAAGAAACTGGTACCTCCCTTGCGTTTGCAGCTGATACCATATTCGCGAAGGCTCGCCTCTATCCCGTCCGCACTGGAGTTGTTGCGGAAGATCACTGCGATCTGGTCATTGGGGACGTGTGTCGTCTTGATGGAGTGTGCGATAGACTGGTACTGTTCAAAAAGATCGTTGTAGATCAGGAGTCTTGGCGGGTGGGTTTTCCCCTGGCGCCCTACTTCCAGCTTCTTGGGATAAATCCTCTCATTGCGCTCTATCACTCGGTTTGCCAGAGAGAGGATCGGTGCGGTAGAACGATAGTTGGTCTTGAGCGTATAGACCTGTGACTCCCTATAACGGCTGGAGAACGTAGCGATATTTTCAATATTTGCCCCGTTAAATGCATAGATACTCTGATCATAATCACCCACGCAAAAGAGAGACTTGGGTTTAAGCGCATCAATGAGTGCACTTTGAAGTGTATTGGTATCCTGATACTCATCGACAAGCACTTCTTCAAAACCAAGGTCATGCGTCTGCAGATGCGTTCTCATACGTAAAAGAAGGTCGTTAAAAGAGGCAAAACCGTACTCCACTTTTTCCCTTTCAAACTCTTCGGTGATATCCACATAGGCATCCATGAGTGTTTCATGCTCAGGATACTTTTCCAGGAACCATGTATCAAAACTTTCCAATGAGGCGTTTTGGTAGAGACTGTACATCTCATAAAGATAGGTTGCAGAAAAGGGCTGAGTCGAGATCGGCATCCGTGCGAAGTTCCGCTTCTCATAGATACTTCTGAAGAGTGTCTTCAACTCACCCGGCTGCTTGAGGGCAAGATTGGGATAGATCTGTTTAAGCCAGCGGTAACTTACCGCATGAAAGGTACCCGATTCGACTTTTGAGACCACATTGGCGGGAAAGTACTGACCCAGACGGGAGAGCATCTCGCCGGCCGCCTTATTGGTAAAGGTAAGTAGAAGTATTTTGGAAGGATCGACACCGGACCTGAGAAGGTGCCCGATACGTCCTACGATCGTAGAGGTTTTGCCTGTCCCTGCAGAGGCAATGATGAGATTGTGTCCCAGCGGTGCAGTTGCAGCACTGAGCTGCTCATCATTGAGTGTACTAAGCGGCATCGAGTGTTACTTGTGGCCGAGGATATAGTATGTCGGTTTACCTTCTACTTTTTCCAGTGCAATGCTATGTTTCTCTGCCCAGTGTTCTACCATCTCCGTAAATGCAGAGAGGTTGTCTGCACCCGGATCTTCGTCGCACTTGATCTTGAAATAGTCTTTGGAGTTGGACATTGCAATATATCCCTTCTCTACAGCCAATGCATCATTAAAGGTGATCAAATGTTTAGAGATATGATCAAAATTACCCGTATTGGCAATAATCCTTTTGATCTGTTCCACAGTATGTTCGTTTTGGGAGTAACCGAGTTGTCCCAGCAATGCTTCAGGCGTCAAATCTAAATGCATGTTCCTATGATTCCTTTCAATGTTTGAGAAACGCATTGTAACAAAATTTAAATTATAAAATCACCCTTTGCAGCGCTAGAAGAGTCTATCGGAGGACTTAAGCTTGGCGATCAGCTCTTTATAATGTTCAACGTTTTGAAAGGCCTTTTCATAGCGCCATCTCAGGACAAACTCTATGATATTGTTCTTACGCTCAGGCTGCAGGGCCTCTGCTTTGCCGAAATATCCCAGGGAGATATTTTTTGCTTTTTTCTTGCCGTTTTTATCCGGCTCGTAGGTAATGGCAATGATCTGGATATATTTCCCTTCGCGTACCTCTCCAAAGTCCTCCTCTTTGAGTCCGATTCCGCTCAGGTTCATTGCCTTATAGATAAAGATCTTGTCGAAATCCGGAGACTTTTCAAAGATACCCAGCATAGTATAGAGCTCTTCGAGACGCTTGATATTTTCACTGCGTACGCTGTCCGTGCCGTTTGTCTCTGCAGGCGCAGGAGTATCTTGCTTTTCTGCCGAGGGTTGATGATCCGAATCGGCGTCCCTCTTCACCTCTTTAGCGGCGTTCTTTTTCCTCGTTTTCTCTTCCAGTTTACTGCTCAGCGCTTTGAGCCTGTCCAAACTATTTGACATATAGATTCCCTCCCATGGGATATATCGTTTTTACTATGGTTTTGCCTACATCATCTAACTGTATATTAACTAATATTTTAGTGATATTAGTTAATAAAGAGATTAAATTATAGTTATAAATATCATTTTTAAAAAAATTTGTCAAAATATACAAAATATTATTTAATATATTTTTCACTCTCCTCTCAAATGTCGGTGCAGGATTTAACTTAATTTTGGCTATACTTTCTGAAATTTACATGGAAGAAAACGTATGGATTATTTGGAAATCAAAGGCGGGAAAAGGCTCTCCGGAGAAGTGACGATCAGTGGGGCCAAAAATGCGGCGCTGCCGATTATCGCGGCTACAATTCTCAGTGAAAAAGAGGTCACTCTGACCAATCTGCCCAATGTGGTGGACATCAGGACCCTGCTCAAACTCTTGACAATGCTCGGGGGTACTGTGGAGCATAGCGGCAACATCGCAAAGATCAACAACCGTACGATCTCCTCCACAAAAGCGGTCTATGAGATCGTCTCAAAAATGAGAGCCTCCATTTTAGTGCTCGGCCCGCTTCTTGCCCGCTTTGGCGAGTGCGAAGTATCATTGCCTGGAGGATGTGCGATCGGGCAGCGTCCGATAGATCTGCACCTGAAGGCTCTGGAAGCGATGGGTGCGAAGATAGAGATCAGAGGCGGATATGTCCATGCGGAAGCGCCAAACGGGCTGAAAGGCGCAAAGATCATCTTCGACAAGGTCACGGTCGGAGGGACGGAAAACATCGTCATGGCAGCAGCGCTGGCACACGGTACAACGACTATCATCAATGCCGCAAGAGAACCTGAAATTGAACAACTCTGTGAAATGATCGCGAAAGCCGGAGTAAAAATAAAAGGGATCGGAAGCGATGAACTGACGATCGAGGGGACGGGAGGGAAACTTCTGGAGTTTGAAGAGACCGAGGTGATCCCTGACCGCATCGAGGCAGGAACCTATCTCTGTGCCGCTGCGATCACCCGTTCCTCTATCACACTCAATAAGGTCAATCCGGAGCATCTGACAGCCTCTATCGATAAACTCGAATCCATGGGATGCAGTTTCGATATCAACGAAGACCGTATCACGATCTATCCTGCAGAAGAGTTAAAACCTGTGAACCTGACAACATTGGAGTATCCTGGTTTCCCTACGGACATGCAGGCACAGTTCATGGCACTTACCGTATTCGCCAAGGGCGAAAGCATTATTGAGGAGCGTCTTTTCGAGAACCGCTTCATGCATGTAAGCGAACTGAACCGCCTGGGTGCAGATATCTGGTTGAAAGGCAATATTGCGGCAGTAAAAGGAGTAGAACGCCTGAACGGGGCGGAGGTGATGGCAACAGACCTCAGGGCAAGTTCTGCGCTTGTACTTGCGGCCCTGGTAGCAGAGGGTACGACAAATATACACCGTATTTATCACCTTGACAGGGGATATGATGATCTGGAAGGAAAACTTTCCGCTTTGGGTGCAGAGATCCGAAGAAAAAAAGCGGAGAGTTAATTTACGCTTACACAGGGAGAGAAGGATCGTGGCGATCTCTGAGAAAGAGTTTGAATCACTCTGATGCACTCTTCCCTCTGAGGCAGCTTTAGTCTTCTGAAGGACCGCCTCGCAGAACATCAAGCACATTTGTCGCATAAGATCCTTTCGGAAGCATAAAGCTCAACTCATAGTGCGCTTTCTCTTCGACATATTTCCCTTTGATATCCGTGACCTGTATCCATGCATACCTTCTCGCACCATAAAGGTTCATCTCTTCGTCGAACTGAGACTCAATCACTCTGGCTACACCTGAAGCCCTTTTTGTTTTGCTCCCGGGCACCAGACCTGTCGGAGCTATATCTTTGCTCGCAAAACGTTCTGCCTCTTCTTGCAGATCCTCTGCTTCAAACAACCGTCCGTAAGGATAGTGCATCATCACATCCCCTTGCAGCAGTTTGTAGAACTGAGGCTGCTGCCTGGTCCCCTTCAGAGACCCACCGGGAAGCTGCATCAACGTTTCTGTCTCCTCCTCGCTGAATTTTTCCAGCAACAGGTTCAGCTCCATACGTTTGGAGAGCCACCGGTTAAAAAGGTAGGATTGGTAGGAGCCGATCAGAAACTCACGGGTTTTTCTGTCACGGATCTTCAGTTGTCCCTCCAGGATCTTTTTGCCGTCTATCCAGTTCGTTCCGTCTGTACCGAAACGCTGGTTTCCGAAGTAATTTGGCACTCCGTTGGTTCTGATCCACTTGAGCCCGGAGTCCAGCTTGTCCTTTTGCAGCCCCAGGACCTTTTTGAGACGTATCTGAAAACGGTTGCCCTTGAGGTGCCCTACCCTGATCTTGTTGTTGTGCCTGATCATCTCAAGGATCTTGATCTGTGGATGTTCAAACGCGGTGATCTTCTCTTCGAACTTGGCTGGCAGGGAGATCGACTGTATCGTCATCGCATGTTTGTCTTTGAGTCCTGCATATCCGATCTCCTTACGCTTAATGCCCAAAAAACCCGAAAAGATATCGATCATCTCCCAGGTAGTCAGCTCTTTTTTGCGTACTTTGAGTACAAGATGCTCCCCCTCGCCCGTAAACTCATAGAGCGGTATCTCTTCGACAGTAAAGTCTCTAGGTGATGAGTTAAATACAAATTCATTCTGGATATTCAGCGGATATAACAGTTTCATGATACTCTTTTTGGTCAATATTACGAAATGATAGCCTAACCTACCTCACAAGCCGTTTTCATCACGTTACATTCAGCTCTTTTCATCAAATATTTTTATGTAACGCAGTTGAATTAGAACGAAATTATGTTATAGTAGTTTTAATTGGAGACAGAATATCCAAGGGAAGAAAGACGGGAGAACAACTTGGATCAGGGATTGGCATTATGTTATCAACTATTGGATGCATCTGATGAGCAGATCGCAGTGATCGATACAACCTATCATTATCTTTTTGCCAATAAGGCCTATCTGACCGCACACAAGAAAGAAAAAGATGAGATCGTAAAAAGCCATCTGGGGGATGTTGTAGGCGCAGATATGTTTAACAATGTACTGAAACCGCAGCTTGATGACTGCTACCTGGGCAAAGAGGTCTCTTACGAAAGATGGATCAAAGTCCAGGAAAAAGTTTTTAGGTTTATGCGGGTACGTTATACCGCTTTGTATGATGAGCATCATCAAGTGTCAGCCATTGCTATCTGCTACCGTGACCTGACCGAGCAGAAACAACTGGAAGTATCACTGAGTGAAAGCAAACAGATCATAGAACAGATCAGTATTACCGACTGGGTCACTGACCTGCATGGCAAAATCTATTTTGATGACGTATTCCCTAAGATGATCAATATCTCCAAGAGAAACAAACAGATACTTGCGTTCGGCCTCATCAATATCGATCATTTCAAAACGTACAATGAAACATATGGCGGAAATGCCGGGGATGAAGCACTGAAAAAGATCGCAGAGACTTTAAGAAACGCTTTCAAACGTCCCAGCGACTATACTTTTAGACTGGAAGGCGACACCTTTGCGATGCTTTTCAATGTTGCCAATAGCGACGATGTAAAAGATCTTTGCCGGAAAATACATCATTCAATTGAATCACTGAAAATCCCACATGCAAACTCTCAGACAATACCTTATTTGACTGTATCTATAGGTATCAGCATTTTACAGCCGGAGCAACAAGAGAGTGTTGCATCGGTCTATAAAAATACGCAAAAAATACTATGGAGTGCAAAGAAAGCGGGAAAAAACAGAATCAGCTATACGATTCTTTAAAACGCAGGGATAAAGGATCCCCTCCTCTCCTGCACTTTTTTTCATCAAAAACCCAAAACATCACAAATGTCATTTATCGCTTCTTTTAGGGGTAAAAATCTGCTACAATGTGCAAAAACGGAGCACCAATCATGAAGATCACAAAAGATGTCCTGGTTTGTCTGGAGTATCGTATCACAGATGAAGAGGGAGAGTGCCTTAACCCAGAAGATAGCGAGCTTATCTATCTGCATGGCGGTTACGATCATGTATTTGCGGCACTCGAGACGTGTCTGGAGGGGAAAGAGGAAGGCGATCTTTTTAAGGCGACCTTTGCTCCCCATGAAGCATTTGGAGTCTACCGGGAAGATCTGCTTGTAAAAGTCCCATTGAGCGAACTGCCTGAAGATATTTTTGTAGGGATGGAGATGGAAACGGAAGATGAGGAAGATGGGGAGGAGAAGCGTATCTATCTGGTAACAGAGATCGAAGAGGAGTATGCCCTCCTGGATGCGAACCATCCCTTTGCAGGACTCACACTCACCTTTGAAGGAGAAGTGACCGAACTTCAGGTACTGAGTGAAGAGGCGATCGAAGAGATCCTTGCGCATGTGCACTGAAGCATATGCACACCTTTTTGGATTCCGAATGGCCGCTAACGGGATGAATCTTCCTTCAGCGGTACATTCTACACATCACTCCCGATTTCTGATTCCTTATTTACGCCTGCCGTTCCGGGTATCCGAAGCGTGCGAAGAGAGGGTTATGGTCGGAGATCGTATCCTCCTCTATCACCTCATATTCCAGCAGCTCCAAACCTCTGAAAAAGATAAAATCAAGATGATGCCCCATAAAAGACTTGATCTTGTCATCCTGTGAAAAGGGTACCCTCTGCAACCCCAACCCCTCGCACAAAAGGTAGAGTTTTTTCATGCGGACATTGTTCCAGGTATTAAAATCCCCGGCAATGATCATGGGCCCCTTGTGGTCCCTCACCTTCAAAAGAAAATGTTCCAGCTCCCTGCGATAGTGCCTGCTTTCGCGAAAATTGATCGCATGGATATTCAGTATCAACAACTCCCTGTCGTCGCTTAAGGGATAATAGCTGACGAGCAGACTCTTATGGGGACCAAAGAGACTCTCTCTTCCTTCGGAAAGATAGGCAGTTGCCCGTTTTGATGCAACAAGGCTTGCTGTCAGTACACCATAAAAGCCGCCATTCACTTCGATATTGGCAGCGGCATCATAGGTACAGTGTTCAAGAGCAAATCTCTCCTGGTCGCTGAACGCCGCCTCCTGCATGATACAGATATCGATCGATTTTTCCTTATGCAGGGTATGCAGATAGTGCTTAAAATGAAAATGTTTTTTGTTCTGCTTGTAGATATTCCAGCATAATACCCCGAACGTATCGGGAAGCATGGTCTTGCACTCTATCTCACAGGAGCGGTGATGAAGTTGGGAAGGACTAAACATAGTACAATACTCACCTACACTTTTATGATATTTTCTAACGCTTTTTCAGTCTATTCAAACGCTACTTATAATGCTCTGCTTAATAACATTTTAGATGATCATCAGGATCAAACCTTCTTCTCTTATTGTATCAAAATCTACTTGCTTTATGTAAAGACCTTACTATAGCGAAATTAGGGACTAATTGATATCTGCGAACAGTGCTTTAAGATTTCAAATTGTTAAATAATTGAATATCCCAAAATGATTCATGAAACAGTTGAGAGACCATTAAATTGTTTCTATTACTATAAGTTTTCATACCTGTATCAATATCCTGTAGATTATGCTATCTATGATGAGGAATTCAAAGATATTGCTTTTAACACCAAAGAAATGCAAAAAGCCCATAATGAATATAACCATGCATTGAGCGGTACATTGTTAACTATAGGGGAAATACATCCTGATCAATGTAACTTTGATATAGATGCAGTGATTGAGGAGGCAAAACAGTGAAACAGTTTAAATTCAGATATGTTTTTGCATGTGTACCAGCAAAGACCTGTATAGAGTAAGGGCTTAATCAGTTTAATGAAGATGATGTAGGTATTGAAAAAAGAAAGAATGTCATTTTGGAAGACTCCTCGCACTTTATATAGAGTGCTGAGCCTTCCAATGTAACGAATTTCAGTCTGCGCGAGGCAGCGGCAGAGCCGCCGGTCTCTTAGACAGCACCCTGGTCTATCATCGCATTGGCTACTTTACGGAAACCTGCGATATTTGCACCGAGAACGAGGTTTGTCGGATCACCGAACTCTTTTGCTGTTTCGCTGCTGTTGAGGAAGATCCCTTCCATGATACCTTTAAGTTTGTTGTCGACGGTTTCAAAGTCCCATGACTCCATACCGGCATTCTGGCTCATTTCAAGCTGACTTGTCGCTACGCCGCCCGCGTTGGCTGCCTTACCTGGGCCATAGGCGATCTTCGCTTCAAGGTAGAGGTCAACCGCTTCAGGTGTAGATGGCATATTCGCCCCTTCACTGATACAGACACAGCCGTTTTTAAGCAGCTCTTTCGCATCCGCGGCATTGACCTCATTTTGTGTCGCACTTGGGAAAGCCGCATAACACGGGATCGTCCAGACAGCGTTACGCCCTTTTGGATACTCAGATACAGGGGTATACTCCGCACTTGGATGCTCTTTGATATATGCTTCCAAAGAAGTCTTCTGTACCTCTTTGATCTCTTTGAGCGTCTCAAGGTTGATACCGTGTTTGTCATATACCATACCGCGGGAATCGCTGACAGTCACCGGTTTCGCCCCGTACTGATAAAGCTTCTCTACCGTATAGATCGCAACGTTACCTGAACCGGAAACCGTACAGACCTTGCCCTCAAGTGTCTCTCCGCGCGCTTCAAGCATATTCTGCGCGAAATAGACCGCACCATACCCTGTCGCTTCAGTACGTACCAGTGAAC
>DSDW01000158.1 GCA_011048515.1 Campylobacterota bacterium
GAAGAGATCGTAAGGATCATCGGGATCAACAATATCGAAGCAAAACCTCTGGCATTTACTGAAGCAAACCGTCTCAATGCCACCTCTGACAGATACAAGGTGAAAAGAGCTTTCAAAAACCGTGCGGTAGGATGTGGCTTCTATGAAAATGTGAGCTATGTCTTTACGCAGAGATCGGTACTGGAAAGGTACGGTTTTGCTACGGTAGAGGAGAAACTGGAGCTTACCAACCCGATCGCAGAGGAGCTGAATACGCTTAGGACTACGATTCTGACCAACCTGCTGCAGGCTGTGAAGCGGAATGTAAACTACTCCAAAAAATCTATCCCTCTCTTTGAGATAGGTACGGTATTTGATCCCCGGAGAGAGGAAAAAGAGGTACTCTCTTTTGTTTTTTCGGGACATTCTGAGAGCGAAAGTGTACAAAATGCCGGAAAACCAAAATCGATCGATTTTGCTGCATTCGTCGATAAGATCAGTGCGATCATCGGTGCGTTTGAACTGGTGCCATGCAGCAGAAACAATGGATTGATCCATCCCTACCAGTCTGCAGATATCGTTGTGGAGGGCAGGGTATGCGGGTATCTCTCCAAGCTTCATCCGACAGTACAGGAGAGTTACGATATCCCGGTGACATTTATTGCCGAGATCGACCTTGATCCACTGCTGCCAAAGCATGTCAATGCCGAGGGGGTTTCCAGATTCCAAGGGGTATATAAAGACCTCTCCGTAGTGATCGACAAATCGATCCTCTACTATGAAGTCGCAAAGGTGATCAGGGGTCTTGATCTTCCTGTGCTGAAAGATGCGTATCCGGTAGATATCTATGAGGATGAAAAACTGGGCGATAAGAAAAGTTTGACGATCCGTTTCTTTATCCAGTCTATGGAAGATACACTCAAAGAGGGTGATATTGAACAAGTGATGGACAGTATTATGAGTGCGCTTGCAGAATCATTTCAAGCGCAGATCAGGTAGGCAGATGATGAAAATTGAGCTGGCATCCTCTTACGGTTTTTGTTTTGGTGTAAAACGGGCGATCCGTATCGCAGAAGAACATAAGGGAAGCAAAACCTATGGCCCTCTGATACACAATAAGGATGAGATCAATCGACTCAAAGAGGGGTTCAACATCGGTCTGGCCGAAACGCTTGAGGATATCGATACCGATGATGCTGTAGTGATCCGTACACACGGCATCCCCAAACACGAACTTGAAGTGTTAAAGACACACAAGAACAAGGTGATCGATGCGACCTGCCCCTATGTGACCACGCCTCAGCAGATCGTCGAAAAGATGAGCGAGGAGGGATACTCTATCGTCATCTTTGGCGACAAAAACCATCCTGAGATCAAAGGGGTGGTAAGCTATGCGGTCAACCCTGAAGATGCTTTTATCGTACTGGAGGCAGAGGAGCTGGAATCATTGCCCCTTAGCGGTAAAGTAGCCCTCGTCTCGCAAACGACCAGAAAGCCAGAAGATTTTCTCAGGATTGTCAATGCCTTGATCCTGACACGCAAAGAGGTGCGCGTATTCAATACGATCTGCAATGCAACCTTTGAAAACCAGGATGCGGCAGCAGCGCTGGCAAAACGTGCGGATGTGATGATCGTCATCGGAGGTAAACACTCCTCTAACACAAAGCAGCTGCACAGTATCTGCAAACGTGACTGTGAGGAGAGCTACCTGATCGAGAATGAGCAGGAGCTTGATCCGTCCTGGTTCGAAGGCAAAGAACTCTGCGGGATCTCAGCAGGCGCTTCTACGCCGGACTGGGTGGTTCAAAACGTGATCGATAAGATCGAAAGTATGAAAAAATAGGGATATTGATGCATTCTATCACGCTTAAACCTATCTCAAAAGTCGAGGGAGAAGTAAATCTCCCAGGGTCCAAAAGCCTTTCAAACAGGGCATTGCTGCTTGCAGCTTTGGCTAAAGGCACTTCAAAAATCACCAACCTTCTGGAGAGTGATGATACACGCCATATGCTCAATGCCTTGAAAACATTGGGTGTCAGCTATCAGCTCTCTTCCGATAAAAGAGAATGTGTTGTAGAAGGGAATGGGGGAGCTTTTGTACACAGTGAGACCAAAGAGCTCTTTCTTGGCAATGCCGGTACGGCAATGAGGCCGCTTTGTGCAGCGCTCTGCCTTGGAAAAGGGAGATATCGACTCACGGGTGAACCGCGTATGGAGGAACGCCCCATTGGTCACCTTGTCGATGCCTTGAGAGAAGCAGGTGCGAAGATCACCTATGAAAAAAACGAGGGATATCCTCCTCTTTTGATAGAGGCTGACGGACTTCGGGGCGGTGAGGTTGAGATAGACGGTGCGATCTCCAGCCAGTTCCTCACTGCTTTGCTGATGGCCGCTCCGCTGATAGCGAATGACACAACGATCAGGATCAAAGGTGAACTGGTCTCAAAACCTTACATTGATATTACCTTGGATATCATGAAGGATTTTGGCGTGACTGTAGAGAATGAGAACTATAGTATGTTCAAGGTCAAAGGGGGGCAGAACTATCGTGCGGTTGAGAGCTTTATGGTAGAGGGGGATGCCTCTTCTGCCTCCTACTTCCTTGCAGCAGCAGCGATCAAAGGGGGCAGGGTCAAAGTGACGGGTATAGGCAAAAAGAGTATCCAGGGAGATATCCGTTTTGCTGATGTGCTGGAGAAGATGGGTGCAAAAGTGGAATGGGGGGATACCTATATCGCTGTCAGCAGGGGAGAGCTACATGGTATTGATATGGATTTCAACCATATTCCCGATGCTGCGATGACGATCGCAACGACGGCACTCTTTGCCAAGGGTACGACCACTTTGCGCAATATCTACAACTGGCGTGTCAAAGAGACCGACAGGCTTTCGGCGATGGCAACAGAGCTTCGTAAAGTCGGTGCCGAAGTAGAGGAGGGAGAGGACTACCTGAAAGTGACACCTCCTGCCAGTCTGAAACATGCTGCGATAGATACCTATGATGACCACAGGATGGCAATGTGTTTCTCCCTCCTGGCACTTGATCCTGTCTCTGTGACGATCAACGAACCTGAATGTACGGCAAAGACCTTCCCGACCTATTTTGATGTACTTGAGAGTATCTCCTCTTGAGTACAGGACTTTCTTAATAATAAATAGCATACTTTTCTTAAAATATACTCTCTTTCAAAAGTAAAAACCCTGTTATTTTCGGTGTTTCCGTACTCTTATATGCTATCTGTCAGTAAGCGTTATTTTTGAAAAAATAGGTATAATAACAAAAATTGTGTACACATAAGGATAGGTATGAAGTTCGAAGATATCGAAGTAGAAGACGTAGATTTTGAGGCGATGCTAGAGGAATCGTTCAAGAAAGCAGAATCAAAAAGTGATTTGGTAAAAGGTACAATTGTAAAGATTGATGAGAAAGATAACTTGGCAGTTGTAGATATCGGTGGCGGCAGAGATGCAAACCTGAACCTCGATGAGATCAAAGATGCAGAAGGCAATAACCTTTTCAACGTAAATGACCAGATCGAAGTAGTTACCCTTGGCAGAGGAAAAGTGTCTTATAAAGCAGCTCAAGGCAGGGTAGCGATCAATGAGTTTATTGCCGAGTATGATCCTGAGCAAGAGTATATCATCGAAGGTACAGTGACAAAGAAAAACAAAGGTGGATACGTTGTAGAAGTAGACGGTCTTGAGTTCTTCATGCCGCGTACACTCTCTTACCTTTCATCAAAGACAGACCCTATCGGCAAAAAAGTCAAAGCAATGATCGTTAAAGTGGATAAAGAAAAAGGTTCTGTTGTTGTATCAAGAAAAGAGCTTATTGAGAGAGATAAGACAAAAACAGATGAGATCGTAAACACACTGCTTGAGAGCAAAGAGCCGGTAGTCGGTACAGTGAAAAAGATCACATCTTATGGTATGTTTGTAGATGTGGGTGGAATGGATGGTCTTGTCCACTACTCACAGATCTCTCACAAAGGGCCTGTCAACCCTGCAAAATACTTCAGCGAAGGTGATGAAGTAAACGTGGTTGCACTTGACTATGACAAGAAGAAGAGACACCTCTCCCTCTCTATCAAAGATGCCAATCCGGATCCATGGGCAGATATCGACTCAATCATCGGAGTAGGCGATACTGTAACTGCTACTGTATCCAATATTGAGCCATACGGTGTATTCGTAGACCTTGGAGAGGATCTTGAAGCTTTCCTTCATGTATCAGAGATCTCATGGGATAAAAATGTAAAACACCCAAAAGATTATCTTGAGAATGGTCAGGAGATCAATGTAGAAGTCATCGAAGTAGACAAAGAGGGAAGAAGACTTAGAGTAAGTCTTAAAAACCTTCTTCCAAAACCGATGGATGCATTTACTTCCGAGTTTAAAGTAGGTGATGTTGTAAAAGGTACGGTGACATCGGTTACTGACTTCGGTGCATTCGTGATCGTAGGTCCTGTTGAAGGCCTTCTTCACAATCAGGAGGTATCTTGGGACAAGAACAAAACTGCGAAATCAGAGCTTAAAGTAGGTGATGAGATTGAAGTGAAGATCATCAAAATCGACAAAGATTCGGAGAAAGTATCTCTTTCAAGAAAAGTTTTGGAAGATTCACCGGTTAAAGCATTTGCACAAAACCATAGAAACGGTTCGATTGTAAGTGGTACAGTAAAAGACAAAAAAGATTTTGGTGTATTCATCTCACTGGGAGACAATGTTGATGCACTGATCAGAACAGAAGATCTTCACCCGCTCAAATTTGATGAGATCGAAAAAGGGCAGGAGATCAAGGGTGTGATCAGCTTTATCGATGCAGACAATGATCGTATCAGAGTCTCTGTAAGAAGACTTGAACGTCAAGAAGAGAGAGAAGTGATGGAAAAACTCAATCTTGAGCAAGATGATAGCATGACGTTAGGTGATGCATTTGGTGATGCATTTAAAAAATAATCACCTTTTTAGATAAATTAAAGCTTCAAATCCTATACTTCGATGAAAGAAAATGAGGTAGATACCTCATTTTCTGATCATACTAAATTATGTGTTCTTAATAAATTGAAACAAAGGTTATTACATGTCAAAGAAGACTATTGTTGTTTGTGACCACATTCATCAGAGTGGTTTAGATATTCTTGCAAATGATAATGATATTGAGCTGATCAATGCTGCTGATGAACCAAAAGAGAAGCTGCTTTCAGAGATTATCCCTCTGGCTGATGTTGCTATCACACGTTCATCTACTGATGTTGATGATGCCTTTTTGGCAAATGCGAAAAAAGTGACTGCCGTAGTACGTGCAGGTGTTGGTGTGGATAATGTCGATATCCCTGCGTGTAGCAAGCAGGGGATTGTCGTAATGAACGTACCGACTGCCAATACCATTGCAGCGGTAGAACTTACAATGGCACACATGCTTTCATGTGTCAGAACTTTCCCTTATGCACATAATAATCTTAAGCAGGATCGTATCTGGAGGAGACAGGACTGGTATGGTACTGAGCTCAAAGATAAAAAACTTGGGATCATCGGTTTCGGTAACATTGGTTCACGTGTGGGCAAGAGAGCAAAAGCCTTTGAGATGGATGTGATCACCTATGACCCATACATTGATTCTTCCAAAGCGACAAATCTTGATATCAAATATACAAAAAACTTTAATGACATTCTCTCCTGTGATATCATTACGATCCATACCCCGAAAACCGAAGAGACCATCGGTATGATCGGTGCAGAAGAGATCGCAAAGATGAAAGATGGCGTGATACTGATCAACTGTGCAAGAGGCGGGCTGTATGATGAAGATGCACTGCTAGAGGGCTTGAAATCCGGAAAGATCGCTATGGCAGGGATCGATGTATTTAACAAAGAGCCGGCAACAGATCACCCGCTCCTTGATCTTGATAATGTAACGGTAACACCGCACCTTGGTGCAAATACCAAAGAGTCTCAGAGAAATATTGCGGTCCAGGCAGCAGAGAATGCGATTGCGGCGGCAAAAGGTATCGCCTATCCGAATGCACTCAACTTGCCTATCAAAGAGAATGAGCTTCCAGACTATGTACGTCCATACCTTGAGCTCGTCCAAAAGATCGGACATATCTCTGCGCAGGTAACAAAATCGGCGATCAAGTCTATCAAGGTCACGGCAAAAGGCGAGATCGCTGAATACGTTGAGTCACTTGGCACTTTCGCAACGGTAGGTGTATTGACCGAGTCTCTCTCTGACCAGGTAAACTATGTCAACGCTGAATTCGTTGCACATGAGCGAGGCATTGAGATCATCAAAGATACCAAACCTAATACGAGCGGATTTACCAATAAAATTGAAGTGAAGCTCACTACTCAAGATGGTACCATTACCATTGGCGGTACCGTATTTGACGGTACAGAACAGCGTATTGTTGAAATTGATGAGTATATTTTGGATGTTGAACCAAAAGGGACAATGGTCTTTTTCAGAAACACAGACACTCCAGGCGTGATCGGCGATGTAGGCAGAATCATGGCAAGCCATAATCTGAACATCTCAGATTTCAGACTTGGACGTGACAAGAAACAGCAGGCACTTGCCGTTGTTAAAGTCGATGGACAGGTGACTAAAGCGATTCTTGACGAGCTTTCGTCTCTTGAAGCGTGTATCAGCGTAAGTTACGCTTCTCTATAATTTAACAGCCTTTTGGCTGTTAAACTCTGCTAATCCCCCATTAATATCATCATAAGTTATATGTGATATAATCCCATCTTATTATCAATTAATCTTAGCTTACTCTCTGTTTGTTAGGTTATAATGTTATATTTACTGGGGGTATTGATGATGAAAAAGTATCTGATCTTTCTTTTGGCATTGCCGCTCTTTGCCGGCCTGGAAAATCTTCAGCTGCAGCAGGCACTGGAACTCTTGAAAGAGAATAACCTTGAGCTAAAAGTGTCTCGCTTTGAAGCACAGATGAAAGATTATGAGGCAAAAGCGGCAAAGGGACACCACTTTGGTAAACTGGACGTCACGGTTTCGGGGATGCGCTCCAATGATGCCGGAAACGTCTTTGGGTTCAAATTGGCGAGCCGTGAAGCTACGTTTGGAGACTTTGGAGCTGGTGAATTTGATCCTACAAATCCGAATGTCCTGAGTGTTCAACCTTATAATTTAAATTATCCGGAAGACAGAAATCACTTTCAGACCAAAATCTCCTATATGCTGCCGCTCTATACCGGGGGTAAACTGACCGAGTACGGGCGTATCACCGAGTCGATGCACGAGATGAGTCTCTTTGATGCAAAGCAGTTGCTGAATGAAAAGATCTTCCAGACGAAAAAAGCATTCTACGATATATCGCTGGTTGAAAACTATATCAGCAATCTCTCGAAGATCCTCCAGAACATCAAGCGGCTTGAAAACATCGTAGATACGATGCGAACAGAAGGTTATGCGCAAAATATCGATCTTTTGGAAGTTCAGGCGCGTAAAGCAGAAGCACTCAGTATGTACAACCAGGCCAAGCTTAACAGGGAGCTGGCTTATCAGTTCCTCTCATTCTTGCTCAACCGAAATGTATCCTCAATCAAAAAAATCAGTGATATCGCTCCTATCCCAACAGTAAGCCAGGAAAAGCTTGAAGCAAAAAATATCGATATCCAAAAAGCCCTTCTGGGTGAAAAGATCGCTGATATGGCGGTGGGAGTAGAAGAGGCCAACTTTTTACCGACTGTCGGTGCATTTGCAGAGTACGGAAGTGCAGATGACAAATTCTTAAACGAGTTCGAGCAGAAAGACTCCTATACCGTTGGAGTTCAGCTCACATGGAACCTCTTTGCCGGCGGAACAGACTATGCAAACCTTGAAAAAGCAAAGGTAAACCGTATGAAGATACAAAGTCAGGTAGCTTTGGCAAAGAGCGGTATCAGCCTGAAGGCAAAAAAGCTTGTAACCGAGATAAAAAGCAAAGATGCGGATGTGAGAAGCTATCAGAAACAATTAGAATTTGCACGTAAAGTGTATGAAAACTATCAAGGGCGTTATCAAGAGGGGATGGTCTCCATCTCGGATGTCCTGATCAAACAGTCTAAAGAATTGGAGATACTGCTGAAACTTTTAACTGCGAAAAATGAACGTAACACAAAAGTGTTTGAACTTAACAGTTTGCTAAACAGCAGTGATATATAAGAAACGAGGAGAAGATATGAAAAAATTAGTCACATTGATTACTCTGTTGTGTGTAACGGCAGGTGCATATGCCATCGATATCGAGTTAAGCGGGTCAGTGGTTTCGGATAATCAAAAAATGATCACAAGCCGCTATATGGGCTATGTGAAAAATATGGCAGTGAGTGAAGGAGAGATCGTCAAAAAAGGCCAGCTTCTTTACGAGATAGATTCCAAAGAGATAGAAGCGGCAGAAAGCCAGGTGGACCTTGCGATATCGCAGGCAAGACTTGCGCTTCAGATGAATAAAAGCCAATACACCAATGTCCTGACCAACCTTGCAAGGCATCAAAGGCTTTATGAGAAAAAAATGGTCTCCAAGTACGAGCTGGAGACCCTGGAACTTGCCGCAGCAAACCTCAAAGACATGGTTGAGATCGCAGAGCAGCAGGTCAAACAGGCAGAGGCAAAAAAAGAAGAGGTGCTCAATCAGTATAAGTATCTCAAGATCACTGCACCCAATGATGGTGTCATCGTTGAAAAGAAGCTTAACGAAGGCGAAATGGCGATCCCGGGGATGCCGGCCGTAGTGCTGACCGATCTCAGCCGCCTGAAAGTCATCGCGGAGATTGCAGAGACACAGCTTGTACATATCAAAGTAGGCACAGAGGTGGAATTAATGATTCCTTCTATCTCGTTTGCTACAAAGGGAAAAATTTCATCGATCATTCCAAGCTCCAACCCTATGACACACAAGTTCAAGATCAAGATGGAGTTTGACAAACAGGATGCTTCTGTGTATCCCGGAATGTATACAAAAATTATCATAAAGTGTGACTGTGATGCAAACCACCAATAAGAAAGAATATCAAGTAACCGATGTTGCAGGCAAGCTTGCAAAAGGGTTTTTAAGAAACCCTTTGACGGCTGTCCTGGGTGCTTTTTTGATCCTTATGGGGTATCTGGCACTGAACATTATGCCGCGTGAAGAGGATCCCCAGATCGCGATCTCCGGGGGTGCCGTGATCGTGCCGATGCCGGGCGCTTCTCCCAAAGAGATCGAAAATGTGATCATTAACCCGCTGGAGCGTAAACTAAGGGAGGTCAGCGGTATAGAGCATATCCACGGCATGGCGATGGACAATGTCGGCGTGGTCAACGTGATGTACTATATCGGAGAAGACAGGGAAGACTCGAATCTCAAGCTCTATGACAAGGTGATGCAGAATATGGATCAGTTGCCAAAAGGAACGATGCAGCCAATTGTCAAACCGTTTGATATCGATATTGATATTCCTATCGTCACCATTGCTTTTTATCCAAAACCCAAGAGCGAACTCTCCGAAGTAGAACTTTTCAAAATTGTCAGAGAGGTACAGCAAAAGCTCAATTCGGTCAATAATGTCGCAAAAACCACACTGAAAGGTGCGCGTAAAGCACAATACAATATCGAAGTGGATATGGGAAAACTCTCAGCATATCATCTCTCCCTTGGCCAGATCATGAAGGCAGTCCAGTCAGTGGCAGTCAATGTACCGGAAGTGAAGGGGAGAACACAGCAAAATACGCTTGTGGTCTTCGGAGTGAAAAATGCGATAGAGAGCGTAGAGGATGTTGGCAATGTTATGGTCACGCAGTATATGGGTTCACCGATCTACCTCAAGGATGTTGCTAAAGTGACGGAAGGTATCGATATCCAGAACTTCCAAACCGCAGAGATCCTTCATAAGAATGCCAAAGAAGAGCAGTTCAGCGAGTCAGCCAAACAGGTGACACTCACCGTTGCCAAGCTTGCGGGTACCAATGCCGTGTTTGTTGCCGATGAAGTGATGGATGTACTGAAATCCTATCAAGCGAGATTTGAAAAAGAGGGTATCGGCTATCTGGTCACAAGAAACTATGGGACCAGGGCCAATGAAGCCGTCAATGAGTTGATGCACCACCTGATCATTACGATTATCATTATTGCAGTGATGCTTGTCTTTGCACTGGGGTGGAAAGAGTCGATCATTGTTACTTTCACCGTGCCGGCGATCTTGGCGATCACACTTTTTGTTGCCTATCTGTCGGGGCAGACGATCAACAGGATCACGCTTTTTGCCTTCCTGCTTTCTCTTGGGCTTTTGGTGGATGCAGCCATTATTGTGATCGAAAATATCCACAGACACCTCCATGCGCATGATGTGGAGAGCAAAGAGATGGATGAACTGCTTGTCGAAGCGACCGATGAGATCGGAGCACCGACCAATGTCGCGACACTGGCGATCATCATGACGATGGTGCCTATGGCGTTTGTAGGAGGGATGATGGGATCATTTATGCAGCCGATCCCTTACAATGTACCTGTTGCGCTGATCGCTTCGCTTTTTGTGGCGTATATCTTTACCCCGTACTTGAGTCTGAAACTGCTGAAAAAACCAAAGCATAAACATCATCATAAAGAGGAGGCGCACTCATGAAAAAATTGGAAAATTTTATCTATGGCATCCTCAATGAAAAGAAAAAGAAGAAACTTGTCGTCACTCTGACTGCTGTAGCCTTCTTCGCTTCACTTTTGATGTTTCCGACAAAAATAGTACTCGCAAAGATGCTTCCAGGCAAGAGCGACAATACCTTTTCGATTTATATCGACACTCCGGCAGGTTCTTCGATAGAAGAGACGAAACGTGTCAGTTCCTGTGTGATCGATTTTCTGAAAAAAGAGGAAGAGATCATGCATATTGAACTTTTTATGGGGCAGGGAATTCCTCTGGATTATGCAGGCTTGGTCAAGGGTGCGAGCATGAAGCAGACGGAAAATGTTGCCGAGATATCGGTCAATCTTACCGATAAGCACCACCGTGATGAGCCTTCGTTCCTGATGGTACAGCGCCTGCGTCCTGCAATAAAGGAGGCATGTCTCCCTCTGGTCAAAGAGACCAACATTAAGTTCATCGAACAGCCGGCAGGCCCTCCGACGATGGCTTCTGTCGTTGTCGAAGTCCACGGCAGCAACCTTGAAAAGATCAGAAAAGTGGCACTGGAGACCTCTGAGATCCTCAGTCATACAGAAGGGCTTGTCGATGTTGATGTCATGACGGATGAGATTTTTGACAAATATGAGCTGATACCTGATAAAGAGAAGATTTCACGTTCCGGTCTGAGCGTGGAACAGGTCAATAACATTCTTTATCTCGCTTTTGAAGGGATGGTGGTCGCGCATAAAAACTCGAATAATTCCACCGACCAGATACCTATTTTCCTAGTCTTGGAAAAAGAGAGCAAGAAACTTTTCTCCAAAGATGAAGCTGCGCTCAAAAGCAAACTCTCTTCGCTCAACCTGATGAATATGCAGGGGGTAATGGTCCCTTTGAGCGAAGTGGTGTATATTAAAAAAGTGAAATCCAATCCTATGATCATGCATAAAAATCTGAGTCGTATGATCAATGTCATTGCAGAGACAGATATGGTCTCCCAGGTTTACCCGCTGCTTGATGCCAGAGGACAGATGATAGAGTATTTCGAGAAGGAGTATATCGTTGAAAAAGAACCGGGTATCAATACCTATATGTTCGACCTGCATCTGACGGACAGGGAAACAGGAGAAAAGATCCTGCTCCGCTGGGATGGCGAGATGAAGGTGACACTGGATACCTTCAGGGATCTTGGCGGTGCATTTATCGCTGCACTGGTATTGATCTTCCTGTTACTGGTGGTTTACTACAAGAGTTTTGTGCTTAGCGGTATCATCCTGCTGGGTTCCTTTCTGTCGCTCATCGGTGTGATCGTAGGGCACTGGGTGGCAAACTGGTTTACGAGTGAAACGTTTTTCCTTACGGCAACCTCATTGATCGGATTTATCGCACTGATGGGGATCAGCTCGCGTAACTCGCTCCTGCTGATCGACTTTGCCAGATCACTGATGGAGTGCCAGGGTATGCCGAAACGCAGAGCGATCGCAGTCGCCACGGCAACCAGGGCGAAGCCTATCGCACTGACGGCTGTAGCGATCATCCTCGGGTCGGCACTCCTTGCCAGTGACCCCGTCTTTGGAGGGCTCGGGGTGGCATTGATCTCCGGTACGGTCGCTGCGGTATTTGTATCGCTTCTCTTTGTCCCGATCCTGATGGATAATGCCAAGGCGATGGATTTTGAGAACGGCACATGTGATATGGAACATCATAACATCTCTATTACGAAATAATCTTTTATACCTCTAGTGTTCCCGCTTCTTGGCGGGAACGCTTCGCCTCACCTTTTTATTAACCAACCATTCGATATAATCTGTCCAATGATTTTATTTTGAGGAGCTAGTATGGCTACAATAGGCATGGGTGATATCAAAAAGGGTACAAGACTTGAGCTCGACGGAAACCCTTATAGGGTAACTGAGTTTCAACACGTGAAACCGGGCAAAGGGGCGGCGTTTGTAAGGGTAAAGATCAAAAACCTGCAAACAGGCAAGGTGATCGAAAAAACGATCCATGCGGGCGACAAGTTTGAAGTACCGGAACTTCAGCAAAAAACGATGCAGTATCTCTATGATGATGGCGAGTTCCTTCAGTTTATGGATACAGAGACATTTGAGCAGATCGGCTTGACGCATGAGCAGGTAGGAAAGGATACCTTCGATTTTATGATCGACGGTATGGAGGCGGAAGTGCTTTTCCATAACGGAAAAGCGATCTCAGTCGAGATCCCTCAGACGGTAGTCCTTAAAATCGTAGAGACTCCGCCAAACTTCAAAGGTGACTCACAAGGCGGTAAAAAGCCTGCGAAGCTGGAGAGCGGTGCGGTGGTGCAGGTACCGTTCCATATCCTTGAAGGTGAAATGATCAAGGTAGATACGGTAGAGGGCAAGTACCTCGAAAAAGCGAAATAATCCTTTTTTTGATCGGGAGTTTCCCGATCGTAACTCCATTTTTTACTTCATTTAAAAACTTCACATGGGATTCGATTTTTTCTCAGCGGTTTTCATTTAGCATTTATTGATCTTATATCGTTATAATCATTACAGTGACATAGATAAAGGAGAACAATCAATGGCAAAAGTAGTATTACCACTGGCAAAAGGATTTGAAGAGCTTGAAGCGGTTGCTCTGATCGATGTAATGCGTCGGGGAGGCATCGAAGTGTGTATCGCCTATCTGGGGCAGGATCGTGCAGTACTTGGAGCCAATGGGATCACTCTTATGGCAGACACCCCTATCGCTGAGGTCAGTGCCGATGCGTTCGATATGATGGTGCTGCCCGGAGGATGGGGCGGGACCTATGCGCTGGCCGAAGATGCAAAGGTGATCTCCCTGCTTCAGGAGTTTAAAGCAAACAAGATTGTAGGCGCGATGTGTGCTGCACCGTATGTGCTTAAAAAAGCCGGAGTGCTGGGACATGACTATACTTGTTATCCGGGGTCCAGGGATGAGATCAACCATCCGGGATACAGAGAAGACAGTAAGGTTGTTGTTGACGACAACGTCATGACTTCACAGGGACCGGGAACCGCTGTATGTTTCGGGCTTGCAATTCTTGAAAGACTGGCAGGCGTGCAGACGATGCAGAAGGTAAAAGAGGGAATGTTGCTGGATTATTGCTAATACAAGTGCGGGATTTAAAGGAGATTTATCTAAAATACGTCCCAACAAATAGAAAGGTAGATGATGTCAGAAGAACCGAAAAACATGCCAAAATACACCCATTTACATCTCCATACCGAGTACTCGCTGCTCGATGGGGCCAATAAGATCAAGGCATTGGCGAAGAAGGTCAAGGAGCTGGGTATGGATTCGGTCGCGATGACCGATCATGGTAATATGTTCGGTACGATCGACTTCTATAACACGATGAGAAGCGAGGGGATCAAACCGATCATCGGGATGGAAGCGTATGTCCATAACCAGCCTGATATCGATGACAAGAGTGTACGACAACGTTTTCACCTCTGTTTGTATGCCAAAAATGATGTAGGATACAAAAACCTGATGTATCTAAGTTCTCAGGCTTACCTGAATGGCTTTTATTATTACCCCCGCATCAACTGGGACCTGCTCAAAGAGCATTCTGAGGGACTGGTCTGTACCTCTGCCTGTCTTCAGGGTGAGGTCAACTGGCACCTGAACCTCTCTGAACGGAACGTGAAGTTCGGTGCCAAGGGATATGAGGAGGCGAAGCGCGTAGCGCTCAAATACAAAGCACTCTTCGGCGATGATTTCTATCTGGAGATCATGCGGCACGGTATCGGTGACCAGCTTCGTATTGACTCTCAGATCATACAGCTTTCACAAGAGACGGGTATAAAGATCGTCGCCACTAACGATACACACTACACCAAGCCAGAAGACGCGGATGCCCATGAAGCCTTTATGTGTATCGCGATGAACAAACTCTATGATGACCCCAACCGTATGCGTCACTCGGTCCATGAGTTCTATGTCAAGTCTCCCCAGGAGATGGCAAAACTCTTCGCCGATATTCCCGAAGCACTGGAAAATACACAGGAGATCGCGCAGAAGTGTAACCTGGAGATCAAGCTGGGCAACCCCACACCGCCGAACTTCAAGTTTGCAAGGGAGAAAGCGGCGCTGATAGGTCTCGAGCTTCCAGAACCGGATGAAGAGTACTCTCTGGCGAACGATACTGCACTCTTTATTGAAGAGTCCAGGAGAGGACTTGAAGAGCGCCTGAAAATCGTTGATCCTTCCAAGCATCAGGAGTACCGAGAGAGGCTGGAGACCGAAATAGAGATCATCTCCAATATGAAGTTCCCGGGATATATGCTGATCGTATGGGAATTCGTCGATGCTGCCAAGAAGATGGGTATCCCTGTAGGGCCGGGACGTGGGTCTGCTGCGGGGTCACTGGTGGCCTATGCTTTGCGCATCACCGATATCGATCCGATGCCCTATGGCCTGCTCTTTGAGAGATTCCTCAACCCGGAGCGTGTATCGATGCCGGATATCGATATGGACTTCTGCCAGGCCCGCCGCCAGGAGATACTGGATTATGTGATCGAAAAATACGGGCGTGTGAACGTCGCCCAGATCATTACTTTCGGTAAACTGCTTGCCAAAGGGGTGATCCGTGATGTTGCGAGGGTACTGGATATGCCGTACGCCAAAGCCGATGCTATGGCGAAACTGATCCCCGATGAGCTTGGGATAGACCTGAAAAGTTCGTACGAAAAAGAGCCCAAGATCAAGGAGCTCCTGGAGAGTGACCCTCTGGCTGCACGTACCTGGCAGTATGCACTTGCACTTGAGGGGCTGAACCGCAATGCCGGGACCCATGCTGCCGGTGTCGTTATCTCGAATGAACCCCTATGGAAGAAGACACCGCTCTTCAAGCCTTCGGGACTCAATACGCTTGCGACGCAATACAGCGGAAAATATGTCGAAGATGTGGACCTGATCAAATTCGACTTTCTTGGGCTGAAGACGCTGACGGTGGTCGAAGAGGCCAATAAACTTGTAGAAAAAAGGCACGGAAAGCGTATCGACTTTGTCAAAGAGGATATAAATGACAAAGGCGTCTATGAGTATATCTCTACAGGCGAGACACTGGGGCTCTTTCAGATCGAATCTGCCGGAATGCAGGATCTTGCCAAAAAACTCAAGCCATCGGGTTTTGAAGATGTTATTGCGATGCTCGCGCTCTATCGTCCGGGTCCGATGGAGTCCGGGATGCTTGATGACTTCGTAGAGCGTAAGCACGGGCGCGCGGAGATCACCTATATGTTCCCTGAGCTTGAGCCGATCCTCAAGCCGACCTATGGGGTCATTGTCTACCAGGAACAGGTCATGCAGATCGTACAGACGATCGGCGGCTTCTCCCTTGGCGGCGCAGACCTTGTCAGACGGGCGATGGGGAAAAAGATCAAAGAAGAGATGGACAAGCTCAAAGAGCAGTTTGCAGAAGGTGCATCAGAGAAAGGTTTTGACCGTGCCAAGGCCGAAGAGCTCTTCGATCTGATCGTGAAGTTCGCCGGATACGGGTTCAACAAGTCCCACTCTGCCGCGTATGCCCTGATCACGTTCTATACTTCATTCCTGAAGCGCTACTATCCGACGGAGTTTATGGCGGCCATCCTGACACTCGAGAAGAACAATACCGACAAGGTCGTGAAATATGTGGATGAGCTCAAACGCATGGGTATTGATCTCTTGCCGCCTGATGTCAACCGTTCTGGGTTGGTTTTTGAAGCCCACAGAGTGGAGGGCAGAGAAGCGGTAATGTTCGGAATGGGTGCGATCAAAGGCGCAGGGGATATTGCGATCAACTCGATCCTTGAAGCACGTAAAGCGGGTGAGTTCAGGGATATAAGCGATTTTGTTTCCCGTATCGACTCCAACAAAGTCAACAAAAAAGTGATCGAGTCGCTTATCAAGGCAGGGGCATTGGACTGTTTTGGTTATTCGCGCCATGCGATGCTTTCTCAGATCGAAGAGATTTTGGAAGCAGCGAAGAAAGCTGCTGATGCAAAAAAAATGGCTGAAAACTCGCTTTTTGGAGCAGGAGAAGAGATGACAGCGGTGACATTGGCACTCTCACCCATGCCGGAGTTTGAACCCCTGGAGATACTGGAAATGGAGAAGGCCTCTCTTGGGTTCTACGTATCCGGGCACCCTCTGGACAAGTTCCGCGAAGCACTGGAGGAGATCAGCTATACGCTCAGTTCCGAGATCGATGATCTTGCGGATGGTTCAGAGGCACTTTTGATCGGAAAGATCGAAGGTATCACAGAAAAGATCAGTAAAAAAGGCAATAAGTTCGGCATCGCCAATGTCATGGACCTACATGGAAATATCGAGTTGATGCTCTTTGAAAAGAGGCTTAAAGAACTTGAAGAGGACTTTGACCTGACTAAACCGATCGCTTTCAAGGTGAAGATCACCAAGGACGGTGACTTTACCCGTATGAACATCCTCAAGATCGAGTCGCTTAAAGATGCGAAAAAAGAGAAGGTTAAGGTCAGAAAAGAAGAAAAACATGTCGAGGAGCCGGAACAGCCGCCGCTTATCCTGGCACTTAATCTGATGCCGGATCCCAAGATCGCAGAAGAGTTGATGTGTTTGGCGGAAAAGTATCCCGGTAAACGCCCGCTTGAACTCCATATCAAGTCGAAGCTTGCGGATGTGGTGATCGAGAGCAAGATGAAAGTGAGCGAACTTATTGTAGAAGAAGCCAAAGAGCTGGGTGTCTACCTGGAGGAACCACTCGTCGTTGAAGGATAACCAATGAGCAAGATAGGTCTATTGCCGGTCTTGCTGATGATCGTTTTGCATGCGGCAGAAGATAAAAAAACGGTAGAATAATATTTTGGAGAAACAGCGAAAAGCGTGGCGTGCCATACCGCTTATGCAACTCACGTGTTTGGTACATTAAGAGAACAGAAGGAAGAGACAATGTGGCGTAAATTTATACTTTTTATCTCCCTGCTCGCATTGAGTAGTGCTCAGGAGACTCCAAAGATGCTGCATGCACACAGTATCGTGGTCAGCCATAAGGCCAAGGATGGGAGTGTTGCAAAGATCAATGTTGCCAGGGATTCTGACCTGAGATGCAGGGAAGTCCCCTTTGACGGTAAGTCATTCTGGAGCGAAGACTATCCTCTTCAGACGGTACCGGAGTTCTGCACAAAGCGTTTTATTACCACAGCAGGCGTACTTGCCCCTATGAAGATGCATGAGAAGATCGACACTTACGGTGAACTCGAGGTGCTGGAGTTTCTTGAAGAGATGCAGGAAGATCCGGGCATGCTTTTTGTTGACAGCCGTAAAGAAGAGTGGTATGAAGCACGAACAATCCCCGGTGCGGTCAATATCCCCTTTATCTATTTTACCGAACGGGGAACGTGGGAAGAAAAGAAACAGGAAGCACTGAAGCTGCTGGGGGTGAAACTGGCAAAAGAGGGGTATGACTTCTCCGCAGCCAAGACCGTGCTTTTTTTCTGTAATGGTGTTTGGTGCAGACAGTCTCCCCAGATGATCGAAGCACTGCTGGAAATGGGATATCCCCCTGAAAAGATGAAGTGGTACCGTGGCGGGCTGCATAGTTGGCTGAACGTGGGCATGACCTCGTTATCTCCTTCAAAGTAGAAAAAAGGACATAGGGTGAATGTACTTGCACTTATCGTACTTGCCGCAGCCCTCTCTCTGACCCTCAATCTACTGCTGAAACGTTTTGATGTTTCTACTATTGTAGGGTATATCTTTACGGGTTTTATCATCGCAACATTTTTTGACTATGTCAAGATAGATC
>DSDW01000155.1 GCA_011048515.1 Campylobacterota bacterium
ATCTAATACTTCATGGTTTTTAATAAAAAATATTGTTGCTAATGTTAACACATCCAATACTTTACTATCATAATCTTTTTTGATCCACTCTAAACAATTATCTAATACCTGAATATAAATCCGTGCATTTAGTTCTTCAGTTTCTTCAAGAGTTTTTAAAATATCTTCTTTATAATCATTTAATTTATTATATTTTTCATCATTTGCTATCAGATAAAAAAGTTCTTCAATACTTGGCTGAAAATAAAAAAATTTATTCACTGTTTTCTCTTTAACCATTTTAAATACATTTGCCTCTTCACCCTCAAAAACATCACTATTCAATATAATCACTATTTTGCATTGATATTCAATAGCTACTTGAGATATAAATCCAAAAAGATCATTTAAGTCTATCTCCTTTGATTTTCTTTCAAAGTCATCAAAACAAATTACTCCACCATCCTTAAGTCGTTTTATCCCTTTAGTAGTTTTTCGGTAATTATTTAAACCTTTAGCAGTACTCAAAACTTTACCTACTACAAGATCACTCTCTTCAATACTAGAAAGAGCTTCAAAACCAAAAGTAGCCACCTCTTTTGAAAGAAAAGAATTTTCAGATGAAGCTTTTATAAATACTTCTTGTTTTAAGGCATTTAGACTATCTTTTCCATACAAACTGATATAAGTACATGATTTATCACGTTTTTTAAATTCCTCCAATAGTTTAGGTTCCAGATCATTCTGCCAAAAATGAGTTTTTCCAGAACCCCAAGCACCAGACAGCATAATCGTTTTTCCGTTATGCATATCGTTCAATAAAAATCCATCTTCGCCTATCAGATAATCTTTCAGCTTTTGTGTATTAGACATTTTCTCTTCCCCTGTCATTGACATGACGTAAACTTGGATCTGTTATTTGAGTGAGACTGAAGTCTTCACTTCCAAAATCAAGTCGATGTATTGTGCCAAACGGAAGTGGAGACTTTAGTCCCACCCCACCGCTTATACCATATATAAATCCAAGGTTTTGTTTATTCATAACATCCATAAAACCTCTCCTCTGCATCTGTCAAGCCTACATTTAAAGCATTATTCTTGATATACTGATAGGTTAAAGAAAAGTGTACCTCATCACGTATCAGCTTATCGTAGTAATCACTCGACCATACTTGACCTTTTCTGTTCAATATCTTGTTGACTATATGTGCAGAACCTCCCTTTAATATTCTTAAGATATTTGAGAGAGCACTTTTTTGTCTGATAAGAATATGGATATGGTTTGGCATAATAGTAAGAGCAATAAGGTCAAATAGTTTTTTATCGTAACTTTGGAAATAGATTTGAATCTCAGCCACCACTTTACCATATAGGAATACACCATTTTGTGATCTATCCAAATAGTTGTCAATAGCATACTGCTTTACTTTTTCGACTTTCAATCCTCCATGTAGTTTTTTTACATAATTATCTACACTCTCTTTGGTTCTAAAAGTAATAAACTGGTAGCTGTCCTCTATATCGACATGCGGTAGATTTGAGTATGTTTTTTTGGTGGGACTAAAGTCTCCACTTCCAGTGGTGATCATAGGTACTCCCCTCTCTCACACATCAATGCAAACTCACAGTAGGTACAGGTCGAAAGTCTTTCGCACTTCTCTGCTATAAACGAAGTCGTCTGCTTCAGCGCAATGATATGCTCTGCAAGAAGCTCGTTCTTCTCCTCCAGTGCCGTGATCTCTTCTATTTTCCCTTCCTCGAAAAGTTTGACAAATGCCAGGGAGATATTCTGGTACTTGGACTGGAGTATCTGGTGGTAGATACTCATCTGAAAATCGTTGAGCGATTCAAGGTTTCGGCTCTTCTGCGCCTCTGATGTACTCCCGCTTTTGTAGTCGAGCACCAGTGTGCGCGTTGCATCCTGGTCGATACGGTCGATCCGCCCCTTAAAATGCAATCCGCCTATCTCTCCTGAAAACTCCTTCTCTCGCTCCACAACCTCCCAGCCGGACTCAAAGTGGGCAACCTGACTTGTGATAAAACCTTTGAGTCTCTCTTTCCATAGCAGTTTTTGATAGTTTGTTTTCGCATCATCCTGAATCAATAGCTGATCCATCAAGCGGTAGAGTTTCTCCTCCATCTCCTCGATCGAAAAATAGTGACTTTGCTCTTTAAAAAGATACTCCAAAAGCTGATGTAAAAAAGCCCCTTCATTGAGCTCTTCCTCTTTTTTGGCGTCAATCTTCCGGACATAGCGGTAGTAGTATTTGCGTTTACACTCCAGAAAGGTTTTAAACCTTGAGGCTGACCATGTGATCGCCCTGGCATCAAATGATGCGACAACAGGATCCTGCTGTACAACACTTTGCTTTGCCTCACCGTAGAGAAGGCCAAGAGAAGCCTTTCCCTCTTTGGCCTCCTGCAAGCCCAGTTCATAAAGGAACTTTGAAGGAAGCCTGTTCTCGCTGCTGCTATAGATGATCACTGCCTCTTTTGCCTGTTCCAGCACTCTTTTATAGTATTGTTTTTGCAGGGACTCTCTGTCGCTCCGTGTCGGCAGTCCGGCAAATGCCCTGACACTTGAGTTGAGAAACTGGTCTTTGCTGGAGCTTGCCGGGACGATACCGTCATTGAAATCCACGATCACCACGCCGTCAAAACTCACACCCCTGGTCTCAAGCACTCCCATGACCGTCACCTTCCCTCCTCTTACATCATCGATAGTGATCGTGCTTAGTGCCTTCATCCAGAGATAGAGCCACTCCTTGAATCGCAACTCCTCCTCCTGAAAGGTGTGGATAAACTGCAGGTATTTCTCATAAACCCTTTCGTTGTGCCGTGCAGTCTCATCACTCTCTTTTTCAAGAGATACATCCAGCAGCCCGAGGGCATCCAATACTCCGTAAAACTGTGTGACCGTACATACGCCAGACGGGATAGCTTCTGCCACCTTCTCAAGATCGACGCCGTACCTTTGCAGCAGCACTCTCTCTTCTTTTTCAAAACTTCCCAGATAACGGGAGAGTACCTCCAGGGATCTATAGACTCTCCCCTCGGCATAGTCATACCCCATTGCAAAGTTCAGGTTGTTGAGTTTGTCATAGAGGGAGAAGTAGGCTTTGAAACGTTCATCAGGCAGGATCACTACGATCTTTTCAGGGTCTATCCCCTCTTGTACCATATGCTCTATCTTCTCGAAAGCCAGAGCGACCTGCTCGCTGCGCTCACCGACCTGGAAGGTCTGCGCATCGATCTTGGTACTGTTGGGGATCTCTTTGATGAGAGTTTTTGCGCTAAAATCTATAATTACTTCGGCATTGGTCGGCAAGATCAGCCCATACGCTTCAAAGCGCTCCTGCATCTTTTTGTTGAATCTGCTGGTACGGTAGTGGAGGATCAGCTGGACGTTTTTTGATACTTTTTCCAGCAATTCAAGCTCAAATCGGCTCAGATACCCTTCCAGATAGACCTCTATCTTTTGATAGTTATCGACAAATCCCTCATTGATCTCGTAGCTTGCAGGGATAAATGCCCTGTCGGTCAATCCCCGCTGCTGCAGTATCCTATGGTAGTTTTCCAAAAGCTGCTCAAGGATATCCAGATGCGTATCGAATTCCGCATAGGCATCAGCCTGACGCAGTTTCTCAAAGCCTACCGCTTCCGCTGCCAACTCTTCATAAAATTTGAAGATCGCATCGGAGCGTGTAAAAAAACGGAGAAGTTCCAGATCGATATTAAGCCCTTCAAACGCTTCGAATCTTGCAGCTTCTCTCAAAAACAGAATACGCTGCAGGGGATCTACCTGACGCCTGCCTTCAAGCAATATCAACCGGTTTTCAAACTCGTCCATACGCATCAGCGTCGGCAAAAACCCCTCTTCGTCCTTGAATCCTTGACTGACTTCCCGCAGCGCCCTGGAGGTGGGATAGACATGAAGTTCACTGTGGTTTAACATGTTTTGTTTCGCTTGTATTGGTTTCTTCTCTTTATCATAGGGTGTAGTATATCACAGCCCCTGTAAGTTTCTACACAATATCCCATATTGACATCCGTTGCTATAATTTGGCTGATAGTGCCTTTTGGATATAATCTTATGAATTAATACAAGTTATGAAGGATAGTGATGGCAGAGCTTCAAAATGCAGCACTGATACAAAAGTACAACATCCCGGGTCCCCGATACACTTCGTATCCGACCGTACCGTTCTGGGACAAAGAGGGTATCTCCATAGAGGATTGGAAAGAGACAGTAAAGCGTTCATTTGACGAGAGCAACAGGAGCGAGGGGATCAGTCTCTATATTCACCTCCCCTATTGTGAGAATCTCTGTACCTTCTGTGCCTGCCATAAACACATCACGGTACAGCACTCCGTTGAAGACCCCTATATCGATGCGGTGTTGAACGAATGGAGGCTCTATGTCGATCTATTGGAGGATACACCTATTATCCGTGAGATACATCTAGGGGGAGGTACTCCGACATTTTTCTCCGCAGCGAATCTCAAACGTCTGATCGACGGTATCTTTGTCTATGCAAAACGCCCGGAGAGTTACGATTTCAGTTTTGAGGCACACCCGAATAACACGACAGAAGAGCAGCTGCAGACACTTTATGATCTGGGGTTTAGACGTACCAGTTTCGGCATACAGGATTATGACCCGACAGTCCAGAAAGCGATCAACCGGATCCAGAGTTTTGAGGATGTAGAGAAGATCCACACGCTTGCAAAAAAAATAGGCTATGAGTCTATCTCGCACGATATCATCTTCGGCCTTCCGCACCAGAACAAAGAGAATATCAAAACTACGATCGCTAATACCGTCAAGCTGATGCCTGATCGTATCGCCTACTACAGCTATGCGCATGTACCATGGATCAAAGGAGTCGGACAGAGGGGGTTTGATGAGAATGATCTCCCCAAAGACGAGTACAAAAGAGAGCTCTATGAACTGGGGAAACAGCTCTTTTTTGAAGCGGGATATGAAGAGATCGGGATGGACCACTTCTCTCTGCCTACAGACAAACTTTACAAGGCGATGAAAAACCATACGCTCCACAGAAACTTCATGGGGTATACAGCCGGGAAAACGCAGCTGATGATCGGCCTTGGGATGTCTTCGATCTCGGACAGCTGGTACAGCTTCGCACAAAATGAAAAACGGGTAGAGGACTATATTGATAGAGTGAACAAAGGTGAGCTCCCTGTCTTCAGGGGGCATCTGCTCACCACAGAGGATCTGATCGTACGCCGACACATCCTTAACCTGATGTGCAACCTTGAAACCTCATGGGCGGACGACACAATGAAACTGGAGAGTATGCCCGAGATACTTGAGCGTCTTAAAGAGATGGAGGAGGACGGTCTCATCGAGATCTATGACGAGAAACTTGTCGTCAAAGAGTCCAGCCGTATGTTTGTCAGAAACGTCTGTATGGCATTTGACCTGAGATTAGTGGCCGAACAGCCGGAAAAAAGAATCTTCTCTATGACGATCTAGATCGTCATAGTTTATGGCTTGAGATATGCCTCTATCTCTGAGTATCCAATCGCATCGCCTACTTTTGCGCGAAGCTGTAAAGTATATCTTCCCGGTTTGGTGATATTGATATCTTTGATGAGATATTCACCGCTGCTGTAAGGCACAGATTCTATCATAAGATCATCCTCTCTTGTATGAGGTCTGGTCAATAGAAATGATACATTCGCATCTGCAACGATACTTCCGTTTTTCCTGGTGACCAGATAAGTGAAATCATTTGCCCCCAATGTAAGCTTTACAGGATCTGCCTGTAGGCGTTTTGAGTGTCTGTTCTCATCTTCCAGAACCATTGTCTCTTTCCCGGACAATTCTATAGTGTACTGTTTGTCAAAAAGTACTTTCTTCTCCATGATCTCATTGATATTCAGATCTGCAGACTGATATTTCATCATGAAGTTATTGGATTCCTGAACCGGCATGCTTGATGCCGATTTGATCGTCCAGTACCCCAGGGAGATACCCAGGATAAAAAAACCGAGTATCATATGCGGCCAGTAGGTTTTCTCTTTATTGTTTGCCATCTCTTATCCTCTTGATCAGTGGTCTAAATAAGAATATCCAAAAGACAAAAATCGAACCGGAATAGACAAATATCTTGAGTATATAGATGACGATTCCTGTTTCGTCAGGGATTGTGGTGGTCATCGTCTCACCTTTCGATGCGGCGATCTGATCAGCCAATGTTGAATATGCCTGAACCACACCGATATTGTGTTTGTCCTCGTCACTGTTCTCGTCTTTTACTGCCACGATATCAATAGCGGCATCTCTTACTTCGTCGTAATCATACAGTTTTTTTACTTCATTTGAAGAGGGGATAATACCGAACCGGCCTCTTTGGCCCGACTCTTCAGTGATCACTGCATAAGGTGCAAAAATAAACAATACATACGGCTTGCTCATATTGCTTTCATACTTCTTGCTGTACTCTACCAGATTGTATCTTTCGGGGAAAACCTCATTGGTTGCGATAAGATAGGCATTGATACCCGTTTTTGTCAACAACTCGCTACCCATCTCCTCAATCATCTTTGAAGCCTGAGGTTTTAAAATATTTTCATGGAGAATATATGTCGCATTAAGAAGTAGTGGAAGCAACAAAGCAAGCAAGGTTGCCCTTACTTGTGCTTTGCTCATATAAGTTATCCTATAAATAGGTGATTGGGAGTTACAACCACCCACAGTGTAATAATAGCAGTGATAACCATACCCCACGCCAAAACTTTATCCATAATAGTAATCATTTTTTATCCTTTTACTATTTTGCATCTTGGAAGGCAAAGTCTGCATTCTCTTTGCTCTTCATCTTGACATTGTCCAGACTTCCTGTGATCGGAGTCGGGTCATATGCATTTGTAGCATTCGCTTGCTGTACCGAGATAGCGTTTACTGTCAGGAAGACAAGAATCGACAGCAAAAGTACAGTTGCTATCAACATTCCTGTCACACCGTGCAAACCAAACATATTTCTACTTGTATTCTCAGCCATCTATACTCCTTATTGTACCAATGACTGCAGGTAAACAGTCAATGCTTTTTCTTGAACAGGTGTAATCATTGTTTTAAATGATGGCATTTTACCGATCATACCCTTCTTACCATTTGTAAGTGTATTTTTGATCAATGCATCATCATATCCTGCAATGTTTGGTGCCATACCGTTATTGCCTGTGCCGTCAGCTCCGTGACATGCTACACATGCAGCAAACATTGCCGGTGCTTCACCCTTCATACCGCCTGCAACATACTCAGCGATCGCTTCAGCATCAGCACCTGTCGCCATACCGCCTGGCATTGCACCCATAGGGTAACCAAGTTGGTTCTGACCGTTGTTGATCACATCAAGAACCTGCTCTTTGCTCATTCTAGCTGTAAAGTCATGCGCTTTACCGTTCATCCCGTCACCTGTAATACCATGACATGGTGCACACTGTACGAGGAAGATCGATTTTCCCATTTGAAGCAGGGTAGCATCATCAGGGTTTGTGTGTTTCTCCTCATACTTAGTCTGATACGCTTTCACCTCTTCGTTATACTCACCGATCTGGCTGTAGGCATTAAGCGGGTATCCCCATAGGAAATACCATACAGTCCAGATCAATGTTCCCAGGAACGAATATGCCCAACCGCCGGGAAGTTCGTTTTTATACTCACCGATACCGTCCCAGTTCTCTTCAGCAAGCTCACCGCCTGCTTTATCTGTCTTCATTTGGTTTACATACTTCGCAGATACACCAAATGTAAGCACCGCAATTGCTACAGCACCGAGCAATGTCAGCTGGTTGATCGGGTCATCCAGGTTGACATTCATCTGCTTTACAACCACCAAGGTTGCAACGATCAATGCTGCTGCAAAAGCCAAAGCTTTTATCATCAAACTACTCATTTCTTTTGCTCCTTCTTTTCACTCTGAGCCTCGGGTTTCTTTTCTACGGGGTTGCTATCAAGCTCATCGTCGATCGCAATGTTCCCGTATTTTTCATAGTCCCTTTCGCCCTTCTTTTCACTTCTGTACAGATGTATGATGTACCCATACAACATAATCACCAAAAAAATGGTCATAAAGAAACTGGCATAGCCTTGAAGTTCTCTAATATCCATCTCTACTTACTTCAATCTGTTCATATATGCAATCAGTGCTACGATTTCCGGTACTTCATCTGCTTCTATAGCAGCTTTTACACCTGGATCTTTCATGTCAGCAGCAATTGCTTTTGCTTCAGCAAGTACTTTTGGCTTGTGAGCTTCCCACGCTTCTCTTGAAGGCTGGAACTCATCACCATACGGTGTCCCAAACACATTTTTTACTGTTACCGCTTCAGCATACGCTGTTTCGATATCAGCAATGTTTGTAAACTGGTGCTTATATGCAGGCATGATCGAACCAGGAACAACCTGAGTCGGTTCCCACATATGGTTTTCATGCCAGTCTGTTGTACGGTAGTTTCCTACACGGTGAAGATCCGGACCGGTTCTTTTTGAACCCCAGAGGAACGGTCTGTCATACGCATACTCTCCGGAGAGTGAGTATTGACCGTATCTGTCAGTCTCTGACTTAAATGGACGGATCAGCTGAGAGTGACAAGAAAGACAGTTGTCTTTCTTATAAACTTCTTTACCTGCAAGCTCAAGAACGCTGTAAGGCTTAAGCCCTGCAACCGGTCTTGATGCTTCGGCAAAGTTAGGCACGATCTCGATAAGACCTGCAAACGCGATAACGATAAACACTCCTACAGAGAAGAAGAATGGATTTTTTTCTAACCAATGAAACATAATAACCTACCTCCTTATGCAGCCATAGGGCTTCTGAACTGCGGTTCTTCTTCTAGTTTCTTAGAAGCTGTCATCGTCATGAACATATTGTATGCGAATAGAATGAATCCTGCTACAAACAATACACCTGCAACTGCCCTGATCGTATAGTATGGGTGAAGTACTGTTACTGTATCGATGAATGAGTACATCAAGTTACCATACTCATCTACCGCTCTCCACATCATACCTTGTGTGATACCTGCGATCCACATAGAGGTAAAGTAAAGAACAACTGCAGTTGTCTGTACCCAGAACTGTGCTTCAAGCATTTTTTTCGAGTAGATCTCTCTTTTGAACATTCTTGGTGCCATGTGGAAAAGTGCCGCCATGATCATGAACGCAACCCAACCAAGTACACCATCGTGAACGTGTCCAGGAATCCAGTCAGTAAAGTGTGCAATCGCATTGACAGATTTGATCGCCTGGATCGGACCTTCAAGTGTTGAAAGCATATAGAATGTTGATGCAAGAACCATGAATTTGATCAGCGGGTTTTCAGTCAACTGATTCCACTCACCCTTCATTGTAAGAAGCATGTTGATCGCCGAACCCCAAGATGGAAGGATAAGTACTACAGAGAATACTGAACCCATTGTCTGCATCCAGTCAGGAACTGTAGACCAGATCAGGTGGTGTGAACCAGCCCAAAGGTAAACGAACATCAATCCCCAGAAAGAAAGAAGTGAAAGTTTGTATGAGTAAACTGCCTGTCCAGACTCTTTTGGAAGGAAGTAGTAAACCATAGCAACGATAGGTACAGTAAATACGAATGCAACCGCATTGTGTCCCCACCACCATTGTACCAACGCATCGTTTGTACCGGCATACATAGATACAGAGTGCATCATGCTACCAAGTCCGCCTGCTGCAAAGTATGTAGGCACTTCCATGTTGTTAAACAGGTAAAGCATTGCAACACCCAGGAAACATGCAATGAAGTACCACATAGAGATATAGAGAGCCTTCTCTCTTCTCATCCCGATTAGACCGAACATCGCTACTCCCCAAAGTACCCAAACCAGTACCGTCAGAACATCGAGTGGCCACTCCATTTGTGCATACTCTTTAGATGCCGTTACTCCCATGAAGAGTGTCACCACCATCCATGCTGCAAGAATAACGTAGAGAATGAACTGTAGCTTTCCTACCATCATGATAAATGACGATTCAGCCATAGATACCTTCATTACCCTTTGTGCCGAATAATAGAACGTTGCAAAAACCCCACTTACAGTGAAACCATAAATAACGACATTCGTATGTAATGGTCTGAGTCTTGAGAACGTACCATATTCCCCAAATAGATAGTTTAATTCAGGAAATGCTAATTGCGCGGCAATTAGCGTCCCGATCAACATCCCAACAAGACCGAAGATAATTGCTGTATAAGTAAACAATTTTGCGACGGTATAGTCATATTCCAATGCTGCGTTTGACTGCATGCATACCTCCTTATAAAATTTCATAATGCTGTAAAAGCTACAACATTCAACGACTATTATAGTGTTAAATTAATGTTAAATTACTTAAAGCTTGTACATTCTATTTTCAGTGGCACCAAACGTCACAGTTTCCCATTTTCTGGGCAGGAGAGGGGTTTTAATTGGACAGAAAAAGTCTGAATTATAGGGGGATTTTACGTCGAAACTTTATAGGAGTTTAATACTCCTATTTTTTTGCTATCCCGTAAAGGGAGGGATATAATCAGGCTTTGCCTTTTGCAGATTGTATCGAGTGGATATAGTCGTAGTTGATCCGGATCGTCTGCTCTTTGGGAAGATTTTGCGAGAGTCTCTCTACCATCCCCTCAAAATCATCAAAGAGGTAGTTTGCCATCGAACCGGGTATCGGGTTGATCTCGTTGAGATAGACCTCATTCTCTATCACAAAAAAGTCGCAGCGGATAATCGCCCCTTTAAAAAGCGGATCATAGATTTTTCTGAAAGTATCCTGGATCTTTGAAGCAAGCGCATCATCGATAGTCGCAGCCAGCACCTGTGAATCGCGTGAAAAATCCATATACTTCTTTTCAAAATCGAGAAACTCTTCCTTATGCGGCTCTTCTACGATCGAGAGTTCCCACTCGCGCGTAAAGGTACCTGCCTGGTTATACTCTTTGACTCCCTGGATAAACGGCTCAATGATAACTTCCGTATCAAATTCAAATGCAACATCGAGTGCATAGTCAAATTCCTGGTCGTTTTTAACGATACTTACACCGATGCTTGATCCAAGTCGGACCGGTTTGACGATCACCGGATACTCCATCGTCAATTTTCTCTCTTCATTTTTTGAGAGATGTTGATAGGGCAAAGTCTTCACTCCAAGGTTTTGTGCCAGGAACTTCGTATAGAGCTTATTGTAGCTGAGAGCAGAAGCTTCCAGACGAGGAGAGATGAACGGGATAGCATAGAACTCCATCAGTGACGCGATCTTTCCATCCTCTCCGTCCCTGCCGTGTATCAGATTGAGCAATACGTCGAATACCACCGCCTTGGAACCAAAAAGTCCTTCGCTACTAAAAGCACCATTTTTCAAAACGAGTTTTTTAGACTTCTTGTAAGCAGCGGAACTGAAAAAATTGGATTTCATCTTTTCCGGTTCGATCAGATAGAATTGACGCTCTGCATCGATAAAGATAAAGGAGAGTTCAGTCTTTTTGAACACCTTTCTCATCGTAATCGCAGAGACGATACTGATCTCATGCTCAAAGCTTGAGCCGCCAAAAAGAATTGCTAATTTCATACTTCTCTCTTATATATATATTAATGTTGGGGATACCGGTACCACAACCTACAGTCGATCAAAGTATCGCAAAGCGATACAGACCAGAACTATTCACTATTCGTTCTTCACTCTTCACTTTGATGCAAAGCATCAATCGAGCATCTCTGCAAATTCCTGGAAGACATAGGCACTCTCATGCGGGCCTGGGCTTGCTTCAGGGTGATGCTGTACTGACATGATCGGAGCATCTTTATATTTTACCCCTTCGATCGTGTTGTCAAAGAGGTTGATGTGAGTAATCTCTGCAACTTCTGTGATATTGTCCGGCACATTGTAGTTGTGGTTTTGCGCGGTGATCTCCACTGAACCTGTCTTGAGATTCTTTACCGGGTGGTTGCCTCCGTGTTGCCCGAACTGCAGCTTAAAAGTATCATAGCCATGCGAGATAGAAAGAAGCTGATGCCCCAGACAGATGCCGAACATCGGTACTTTTGCTGCGATCAGATCTCTGATCTTCTCCTGCTCCTCTTTCAGGATCAGGGGATCGCCTGGCCCGTTCGAGAGGAATACACCATCCACCTCTTTTGCTTCAAATTTTGCGATGATCTCTGAAGATGGCATACTGTTTGGCACTACCGTAACTTCCATCCCCGCATGGGTCAATTCATTGAGAATATTGCGTTTGATACCAAAATCCAGCGCAATGACCTTTTTATTGGTCTTCGGCTTGGCGTAGTCAAACTGCGTGATGTCATAACGCGACTGGTTATGGATATACGGTTCCTTGGTACTGACCTGTTCGATATAGTTCACCTCTTCAATGCGCGGAGAGTTTTCAAGGACTTTTTTCAGTTCCTCTTTCTCATGGATCTCGGTGGATGCCACCATCATCATCGCACCTTCGTTCCTTAGGATTTTGGTGATATATCGTGTATCGACAGCCGTGATTCCGAGCACACCGTGTTTTTTAAGAAGCTCCGCAAGTGTCTCTTCGCATCTGAAGTTTGATGGCCTGTCCTGATAGCTGCGTACGATCACTCCCTTGCAGTGCGCCTTGCTGCTCTCCATATCCTGAGCATTGCATCCCACGTTGCCGATCTCAGGCATTGTAAATGTGACAAACTGCCCTGCATAAGAAGGATCGGTAGTGATCTCCTGATAACCTGTCATTGATGTGTTAAATACACACTCCCCAACACTTGTACCTTCTGCACCGAAACTCTTTGCCTCGAGAAAGAGACCGTTTTCAAAATAGAGTGAGACTTTGTTCATTATAGCATTCCTCTTTTAGATAGTTCTTCCTGATACAGTCTTTCGTAGAGCAGTTCATACTCCTGTGAACCCGGTATCACCTCTTTTTTCATCTTCTTGATCTTATTGTAGACAATATCATCGATCTCTTCGTAAGCATTGGCAAACTCTTTGAAGGACTTGAAGATGACGTTTTTGATCTGGTTTTCATTAACATCATACTCTGCGAGGTAGTTTTCATAGAGTTCATCAAGAATGACATGCGCCAGATCGTTATACCTGTCATCATAGTTCATGATCACACCGTATTCCGGAGCTAGCTTCTTTTTGATCATAAAGAAGAGTTGTCTCTCGTCAGCATGCTGAAACTCAATCTCCTCATCGTTCTCCGCCAAAATCGACTTTACCTTCTCATCCAACGCGCGCTCTTTGGCAAGGTTCTCATCAATAATTTTTTTTGCAGCCGCTACTACGGCCTCCCTTCCTTTTGGCAGGGTTACAAAAGGAGCATTGGCAAGATCGATACCGATCTTTGTAGCTATATATCCGGTCTGTTGGGGTTTAAGTCTCATACTACTCCTTTCTTATCTTATAATTGTATCATCTCTTTCTGGACTTGTCGAGATGATACCGATCTTCGTGCCGATCATCGCCTCCAGTGCAGCGATGTAGGACTGTGCCGCCTGGGGAAGCTCTTCAAAGCTTCTTATCCCCGCAGTTTTCTCCCATCCTGGGAATATCTGATAGACAGGTTTCGCATCCTCAAGATCATACGGCACATAATCGATCTGCTCACCCTCTACCTCATACGCCACACATACTTTGATCTCTTTGAAACCGTCAAGTACATCCAGCTTCATCAAAGCGACCTGGTCGACCCCGTTCACACGTACCGCATGACGCATTGCAACCGCATCGAACCATCCGCATCTTCTGGGACGTCCTGTCGTTGTACCGAACTCATGTCCGTTCTCTCTGAGTATGTCACCATTCTCGCCGAGGTCTTCGCTTGGGAACGGACCGTTCCCAACTCTGGTGCAGTACGCTTTTGCTATCCCTGTGACTTTGCCGATATCTTTCGGGTTGAGCCCCAGACCCGAACAGGCCCCGGCACTTACCGTTGTCGAGGAGGTGACATACGGATAGGTACCATGATCGATATCGAGCATCGTTCCCTGTGCACCCTCAAGTAATACTTTCTTGCCCTCATCAAGGATCTTCCAGGCCATTTGTGTCGTATCCACGATATACTTTCCAAGTGCCTCTTTGTACTCGTTCAACTCTGCTAGCAAGGTATCTCTGTCTGGCATCTCCACTTCCATCGCATCAAAGACCGGTTTGTTCATCTCAAAAAACTCGATAATCTTGTCGGCAAGTTTTTCAGGATGGTGCAACTCGCCCAGTCTGTGCCCCACACGTGCGATCTTGTCTCCATAGGCAGGCCCGATACCCTTTCCTGTGGTACCGATCGCTTTATCGCCCTTCATACGCTCTCTTGCCTGATCGATCAGTGCATGGTACGGAAGCAGAACATGTGCTTTATCTGAGAGAAAAAGACGCCCTTCCAGATTGTCAAACTGACTCATCTCCTTGATAAAGTCTTTAGGAGAGATCACCACGCCGTTTCCTACAATATTTTTCGCATTCGGATTGAGTACACCTGATGGGATAAGGTGCAGTGCATACTTCTTTCCGTCCAGTACGATCGTGTGACCTGCATTGTGCCCCCCCGCAAAACGGCATACATAGTCATGTGTCTGCGCCATGTGGTCAACGATCTTGCCTTTTCCTTCATCTCCCCACTGGAGACCTACGATCAAATCTGCTTTATTACTCACTTACATCCCTTTACTTATTTTACTTGCGATACACTCATCGGTAAAAAGCGCAAATCCTGCCGCTTCCACACCGTCGATACTGTATGTTCCACCTGTTGCGATCAACGCGTTGTCTTCAAACATTCTGAATGTCAATGAATCATAATATCTCATCTTCGCATAGAAAAGCGGAGAGATGACTATTTTGGCATACTCAATACCCGAAACTGCCTCTTTGATCCTTTGCAGCTCCTCTTTAATATCATGCGGAAATGCACTAAGATCTTCCAGGTCCTCTACTCTGTGGACCTTTACCAGCTGCTCTATCCACGACAGTTTGGCTTTCATGATCTGCTCAATATGCATCGACTTAAGCACTTCAAGGCTCACGCCGTATTTTTCATTGAGAAGATGGGGTATACGGATATTTGATACCTGCATGATCGGCGTCTCATCCAGTTTTTGTAACAGTGTTGCGGTTGTCTGCGCAACCTCAACAAAATCCCCGTTGATGATCTCTGCACCGATCTGATACTGCTCTTTTGTGGCAAAAGTAACGATCGGCTGGATATAAAACCATTTCTTGGACCCGATACTGCGCCCCAGTCTTTTGGTCACAATACGTACGACATCTGTCGTAGAGTCGGCACGCAGTGTCACTTCGTTGTTGTTCGCATCATTGAGACGTACCAGAGGCGTCATCTCATCAAACGCATCATGCTGATGATAAGAAAAGAGCGGTGTAACGATCTCTTCAAACCCCAGCGACTCCAGTGTCTGGCTTGCAACAGCTTCGATCTGGCGTTTGATCTTTGCACTGCTGCCGAAATAGAGACGGCTCCCGCTTGGTATCTCATGTTCGAATATCATTACTCTTCTCCATTATACGGCAAGTCGTATGAGCCTGCTGCTGAAGCAGTCACAGCGACAGCGTAAGTTTTTGAACTTTGTTTAAAAACTGTCATTATTTATAGTAGGTTTGGTTAAACACACGGCTTGCCGTACCGTCAAAGGTACGTCTGCCCAGCTCATCCAGTGCCAGCTCGATACTGTTGACCACCCAAGCTGACTCATAGACCGGGATCAGCCCCATCTGGTTGATACGGAAGATCTTCCCTTTGAGATGATCCTGACCACCTGCCATATTGACACCGTATTTGGTCTTGAGCAGTTTTCTGATCGGCTCGGCATCCTCATCAAGAACAGTACTCATTGAAAGTGCGGGAGTCTGGGGATACATCTCAAAACCGATTGCTTCGAGTGCTGCCTGAGTTGCCTTCGCTCTTTTTGCTGTTGCTGTATAAAGTGCTTCGATACCCTCTTTTTCGATCTCATCAAAGATCGCATTCAGCCCGATAATCAGTGTCGTTGCAGCAGTATACGCCGTGGTATTTTGCTGCTGTTTTTTGATCTCGCTTGCAAGGTTAAAGTAGTAGTCCTTCCCCGCACCGATCTTAACCACCGCTGTAGTGCTGAGTCCGATCATTGCAAGTCCCGGAGGAAGCATCAGCGCTTTTTGGCTACCTGTGACCAAGGCATCGATATGTGTCACATCAATAGGCTCGACCCCCACAGCGGTGATCCCGTCAGCCACAACCATGATCTCCGGATTGACCGACTTGATATACGCCGCGATCTCTTCCACCGGGTGACGCAGTCCGCCCGCACTTTCACAGACCTGAACAAAGAATGCATCAATATCAGGATTGGCTGCCAATGCCTCTTTGACATCTTCAAGATTTACAGGAGTATTCCATTCATAGGTAAGCTCTACAAGCTCTTTTTCCATACTCTTGACAATCTTTCCAAAACGCTCACCAAATTTTCCGGCATTGACAGTCAATGCCTTTTTCTCACACAAGTTCGCTACACATGCTTGCATCGCACCTGTACCGGAACTTGCCAGCATTACACATTCATCCATGCCGTAAAGCTTCAGCAAACGCTCTCTCGCTTCTTTGAAGATCGCTTCAAATTCAGGGGTTCTGTGGTGTAGTGTCGGCGTCGCCATCGCTTGACGCACTGATTCGGGTACCGGAGTAGGTCCAGGAGTAAAAAGTAGCATAATCATCCTCTTTAAAAACCGCTTTGATCACGGCATAATTGCTTGCGATTATAGCCAAAATGAGGTTAGAGGATGTTTTTGAAATTGATCGTAAATCTATTTTTGCCTTCACTATAGCTATATTCAAGCCCCATATCATGCATTTTGAGCACTTCATTTGCGATATATAACCCCAGTCCAAACCCTGATCTTCCGCTGTTTTTTTTCTCTGAAAATGCTTCCACATATTCGCTGAAATCACCTTTCAGCGCTTCACCTTCACTAATGAAAGAGAGGGTCTCATCTTCATAGATTATCTCCAGATTTTGTCCATATTTCATAGCATTGTCGATGAGATTTTTAAACACGATGCTCATTGATGCAAAATCTGCAACCATTCTCTGGTCTGTGATATTCGTCTCTATGCGCTCTTCCAGATATAAGAGGTCTTTTGCTTCATCGAGCAGATCGATGATGCGCACCTCTTTTTTGGCAAGGGCATAGTTCTCCGAGGTGATCTGCTCAACCTGTGCCAACTCTTTGAGCAATGAGGCAAGCCTCGAAAATATCGCATCCAGCATTGACTTGGTTTTAGGCTCTTCAACGAGTTCAGTAAGGATTTTCCCTTTGGTCACCGGCGTGTTGAGCTCATGAAAAAGGTTTCGTATAAAAAGCGTACGGGAATCGGAGAGTCGCTGTATCCTGGAGACAGACCGATAAAACGCGTTGGTCACCTGGGAGATCTCATCTTTTTTATCAGAAAAAACATACTGCGTCAATCTGCCTTCTCCGTAGCGTTCGATATCTTTCTGTAAAGCTTTCAGCGGTACAAGGGTTTTTCTTAGCAGCATATACATAGTGATCAACAAAACAGTTGAACCGAACAGAACCACAAACAAAACAAAAAATCGTTCCCAGCAGGTTCGTTCATCTTTTAAAAGCAGGTTGACACGGTGATTTTCAAGATAGAGATAGAGATGCCCCTGATATCGCAGCACTCTTCCTCTTTTTGTCATACCTTCTGTCTCTTTTGGGGAGTTTGCACTTTTCTGCAGAACCTTCTCTTTTTCCTCTCCGTTGATCTGCATAAGACCGAGTTCTTCAAGCAGCTCCTGGGGGTATTGCTGGGTCATACGGTACTCATGCATGATTATCCTACCCTTAAACAGAAGATCGCTTCTCTCTTTTTTGGCAATATGCACCATAAAAGATGCTCCTGCGATCAGCGTCGCTATCAATGCGATCATAAACAGAATATTCAGTTTGAAAAATACAGAGTGTTGATTCACCTACTCTCCAATATACTTGTAACCTACACCACGAATAGACTTGATGTATTTGGGGGTTTTGATATCATCACCGATCTTTTGGCGGATCCGGCTGATGATCACATCGATACTTCTGTCGCTGCTCTGCCATTTGACGGCGTTGATGCTGTTTACGATAAATTCACGGCTTACGACCTGGTGTTTTTTCTCCAGCAA
>DSDW01000154.1 GCA_011048515.1 Campylobacterota bacterium
CCGTTTGCGACCATCTCCGTACCGTAGATCTTCTCATCGGGGATTTCCAGCGCTTCGATACAGTACTCCTCCTGGGCATAGATATCATTCGCAAGTTGGGTGATATCCCATCCGTCGTCAAACTTTTTGATCATAAATACACTTTCCATCGATTACTCCTTCTTATGTAGTAGAAGAATCGTAATATGATTTGGTATCATAGCAATTACATTTTTATTACAGCGATGTTGCAATTTTTGGGAACTGTGAGAGATCAAGGAGTATTATCGTGAAACCTAACTATATTTTTTCAGTGATCTCTCTTCTGGGGCTACAGGGACTTTGTGCGGGGGAGAGACTGGAGGTGTATTTCAAGCCTGTCCCGTTCCCCAAGACAGAAGCAGAGAAGTATGCCCTGCACGCTACACAGGAAACTGTCGTCAACAAGGAGAGACTGAAGATAGGCTTCAGTACCCTGATGGCCACCGGCGAGAGGGATAACGGAGAGGTGTATGGCCTGCTCAAAGACAGAGAGGATACTCCGCTGACACTGCGTGACGGCAGCCCCTATATCTGCAACGGTACCTCCAACCCGTTCGGGTCCGGGGCGGGACTGGACCATGTGTCGCTGCTCCAAAGGAACGGCACGCTCTATATGGTCTCTCAGTTTGAGTGTCAGGTGGGCGCCTACTACATCAATGAACTGGAGCAGGACGCGCAGGGGGGACTCTCCCCCAAGCCGGGTACCCTCAGGTACATCTCACAAAAAGAGGAGTTCGGCGGCTATGTGCATTGTGCGGGGATGAAAACCCCATGGGAGAGCCATCTGGGGAGCGAGGAGTATCCTCCCGATGCAAAGCTGCGGCAAAAAGACGGTTCGATCGATCTCTACTATGATTTTATTGCGGATTACTGGGGCGGTGATCTCGCCCTTGCCAATCCCTACTACTACGGATGGGTCCCGGAACTCTCGATCGGTGCCCAGGGAGAGGCAGCGTATACCAAGCACTACTCCATGGGAAGGTTTTCCCATGAGCTGGCCTACGTGATGCCGGACAGAAAGACGGTCTACATGTCGGATGACGGCACGAACGTCGGGTTTTTCATGTATGTGGCAAAACGGGCGGAAGATCTGAGCGAGGGGACGCTTTATGCCGCAAAGTGGGAACAGGTCAGCAGTCAGGAGGGCGGAAGCGCAGCCCTCTCCTGGATCGAACTCGGCAGGGCAAAAGAGAGTGAGGTCAGGGCGATGCTTGATCCCGACCACAATGTCTCCACCAATGACGGGTTGGGTTTTTACGATATCTTCGAAGAGGGGATGGGGGATGGCGTCTGTCAGTCCGGGTATACCCCGATCAATACCGAGGCAGGTTTCGAGTGCCTCAGGGTCAAAAAGGGGATGGAGAAGGCCGCAGCATTTCTCGAGACCAGACGCTATGCGGCGATGATGGGCGCGACCACGGAGTTTCGCAAAGGAGAGGGGATCACCTACGATGCCTCTACCCGCACACTCTATTTTGCCATCAGCGAGATTGGCAGGGGGATGGAAGATCATGCCAAGCAAGGAAAGAAGGATAGCCGGTACGACAGGGGCGGGCACAACCATATCCGGCTGCCCTATAACCGCTGCGGGGGTGTCTATGCGCTTACGGTTGACGATAGCTACAAAGCAACATCGATGAAAGCGGAGCTGGTGGGTCAGCCGGTAAAAGAGGGGTTTTCTCAAGGGTGCGCACTTGACAGTATCGCCAACCCCGACAATCTTACTTTTTTGCCTTATTCGAATATCCTGGTGATCGGAGAGGACAGCTCCTACCATGAGAACAACACGGTCTGGGCGTATGATACCGGCACCAAAGCACTCACCTCCATCATCATGCTTCCCAAGGGGGCGGAGGCCACTTCGCCTTTCTGGTACAGCGATATCAACGGCTACGGATACCTCGTGCTTGTCACACAGCACCCGCATCCCAAAAGTGAAAACCGGGGAGAGTCCAGCGTTGGGGTACTTGGACCGTTCAGAGGGCTTGGCCGGTAATTCTTTTATCAGATAAAGTTTTTACTTATCCTGGCAAGGTCATACTAAACATAGCATTTAAAATAATGTGGTTAAATGTATTTTCTATCAAATTCCCTCCACGATCTTGATCTCATCCTCTGTGAGGTCGTAGAGTTTGTAGACCATTTGGTCGATCTCTTTGTCGGTTTTGTTGATCTGGGTTTGGAGTTCCTGGACTGCCTGTTTGTCGTTTTCAAAGAGGGCTTGCCACTGCTGTTTGAAGTTACGTTCTTCCAGTTTGTCGGCAAATTTTAGTTTTTTAGCCTTTTTGTACTCTTTGACAAATTCATCAAACTCCAGCTCTTCAAAGTTTTGGAGTTTTTTGGGCACCTTTTCAAGCTCTAGCTCTTGGATGAAGTTTTGTTTTGTCTCTTGGAGTTGTTTGTTAAGTGAGAGCATAAGGTCGGCTTTTTCTATGAATGGTTCTTGATTCTCAATTTGAGGAATCTTTAATGGTTCGATAGCTTGTACACTGATCAGTAAATCTCCTGTTCCTGTTTTAGGTGCATCCTTCATCAGATAATGTCCCATTTTACTGTTAAAGACACAAAGTAAATATTTGTTATATTCACTAGATAAAAAGCATGTGCTATCTAAACAATAATATTGTCCAAGTGAAAATCTTAATATAGAGCCAATTCTTTTCCAAATAATGAGTTCTTTTTCAAATTCAGGGTAAAAAGCAACTGTATCCTGTGTTTCAAACCACTTATTCTTTGTTTTTTTTCGACTTCCTTTTTCTCCAGACTGCTCAATTGATGAGCCAAAGCTTTTTAAGTATTCTTTTACGGATGGATATTCATCGATATTCAAATTTTTTGCAGGAAAAGTGGCAATGACAAAAGTATCGTTAAATTCTGGATAATATCTCTGAATATCGCGACCACGCAAAATAGGTTTAATAATTTCAGCAGATTTGGGATCTTGTACAATTAGTTCATCTTTTTTTGCACCATTGATAATAAAAGCCTCATTAAAACCTGTTTTTATTCCAAAGTTTATAGACAAATCCCACTCTTTCAGTGAAATACCTTTCGCATCAATTTTATTTTTTATCTCTTGCTCTATAGGGTTATTTATAATCCAACTCTCCTCTGAAAAAGTATCAATATCTATTGTAAGTGAAAGATAATCGCTAAAATCAATAATATTTGTTTGCTTGGATAAATCTAATGCTTTGCAATTATGTTTATTGGTTTTCAATTTTTGAGAAATCAAAATATTAGAATCAACTGTTGCATCTTCAAAAATATTTTTACCTACATCAATCAAGATTTTTATGGCTGTATTTTCGGCTAAATATTTACGCAAGCTTTTCCCATATCTTGCACGCATCCATTTATTTGAAGTGATATATCCAAGTAAGCCATTTGGCTTTAAAAGCTTATTCCCTAATTCATAAAACAAGACATACAGATCACCTGTGCTTTCATAAGTTTCATAGTTACAGTTTTTTAAAACCTTAGACATCTCAACCATGCTTTGCAACTGTACATAGGGCGGATTTCCGATCACCACGTCAAAAGTTCCCTCTTCAAATGGCATCTCCAAAAGTGAGTTGGCACATACTATCTTATCGGCTAGTTTTGTCAGCTCTCTGCCTTTGTGTGCGGTTCTGAGCCACAGCGAGAGTTTGGCTATCTCTACGGCATCTTCGTTGATGTCCACACCGTAGAGGTTGTGCTCGAGGACGCTTTGTTCTACTTGGTAGCTGGCAAAGAGGTCGCCCATCAGGGCTAAGTCATTTTGCAGCTTGGTATGTTCGCCGATCAGAAAGTCCAGTGCCTGGTTGAGAAATGCCCCGCTTCCGCACGCCGGGTCTAGTATCTTGAGATCAAAAAGCCACTCTTTATAGCGCAGAAGATTCTCTTTGAGCGTTTGTTCTGTTTTGGTGAGTTTCTTCGGATTTTTGGGAGCGGTCACTTCTGTGATTCCGAGCGCTTCTCTTTTCTCGCTGCACATTTTGCCCAGTGTGTTTTCTACGATATACCTGGTGATATACTCAGGCGTGTAAAATACCCCGTCCTTTTTTCTCTTTGATCTGCTTTTGTCAAAGTCGGTGTTGTCGATGTTTGCCTGTATCTCTTCGAGATCTGTAAGACTCTGCTCAAAGATATGCCCCAATATATTGACCCCGACCTCACTTTCAAAGTCATAGTTGCTCAGTTTTTGCGCATCCATATCAAGATACGCATCATCGATCACCAAACTATCGAGCAGCTCGTCTTTCGCAAAAAGCCCGCCGTTGTATCGCGGGATCTGAAGCTTTTCATTTCCCTCATTGATCGCATCAAAATAGATCTTGTAGTACCCATACATCGGATTGCCGAAGATATCCTGCTCATGGCGTTGCCGTATCTCTTTGATGGTATTTGGATGGAGAAGCCCACGGTCTTCCGCAAAAAGGATAAAGACGATGCGGTCGCAGAGCTTTTGGGTCAGACGCAGAAGATTTGATTTGTCGATATTTGGATTGTTTGTCACAATGTTGTCAAAAAGATGATTTCTGAAGGCGCTGAAATCTTTGTAGAGTTCTTTTGAGATGGTCGCTTCAAAAGAAGCGGACTTTTCTTTCAGTTTCAATGGTACCTGATCTTTAATGCTTTCATAGGAAAGCAGCAGATGAAGCTTTTTAAACCCCTCGTAGCTCAGATCAAAAAGGCTGAATTGTTCGTACGCCGTCTTTTTGTCTATATAAAATCTCAATTCATCAAAATTGGAGACGATGACATACCTCGCATCACCGTTTGACACAAGATAGCCATAGGCTTGGTCCGTCGCTTTATCCAGGTTTTTTGTATCCTGGGCTTTGAGCTCTATGACGCCTGCCACTTTGCCATCGACATAGATCGCACCGTCGGCTTTTTTGGCATCTGTCTCGTTTTTCTTTTCGCGTTCGAGATTGAAAGCAGCGGGGTCGGTGCTGTCGAGCGTGTAGCCCAGGCAGGATTCGAACACGTCTTTTAAAAATCCCTCTTGGTATTTCTCCTCTTTAACGGTCTTGATAAAATCGGTCTTGGAGAGATAGTTCTGATAAGCTGCCCATCGTGAGGCGATAAGCGCTTCGTCTTGTTTGATATTTTTAAGGATAGAAGTTTGGAAAATAGGCATATAGGACTCTTGAATATTTGTGTGGGTAAATAGTATCAAAGAATGGCTAAAAGTTTTTCACATACCCGCCTTATACTCTATCGCAACAACAAAAAAGGCATACCGCATGACCCTGCAGCAGAAGGGAACCGGAAGGAAATGTACATCACGGGATCAGAAGCAGGCATAGAGAAAAATCCGGTACTGTAACCACTTTGTTATGAACTGACGTTATCATATGCTTAAGAAGACCTAATGTATCAGTTTTATTTCCCATACTCATGGTTTCCCTATCACCTGAGAATGGGAGTTTCTCTTTCCAATCACTCTAGAATAAACCTCCGAAATTCGCATTTAGGTCTTCTTTCATCGGCACGCAGTCCGCAGATGAAAAACACAAAGATCCTCCAAACCGCAAAAGTGAACAGTGTTACCAAATCGTGATACTCTTGGGTTAACATCACTGCATGAAATATCGATCAATTTTTGTCTCCGACATCCATCTAGGCACCAAGTTCTCCCAGGCAGATGCATTTCTGGAATTTATGAAGCATCATGAGTCCGAAAACCTCTATATGGTAGGCGATATCATTGACGGCTGGGCGCTGAAACGGAAGTTCCGCTGGAATCAGGCACACTCGGATGTAGTCCAGAAGATACTCAGAAAGGCCAGGAAGGGCACCAAAGTCTATCTTGTGACAGGAAACCATGATGAGTTCCTGCGCCCTTTTTTGCCTCTGATGCTGGGGGACAATCTCGAAGTGGACGATGCCTTTGAGTATGTAAGTGTTGAGGGGAAAAAATATTTTGTCACGCACGGGGATATCTTCGACTCGATCACCCTGACCAAAAAGTGGCTGGCGGTCCTTGGGGACTACGGCTATGAGGTGCTGCTCAACCTCAATCACTTTTTGCATTTTTTCAGGCAGAGACTGGGGATCAAACGTTACTGGTCGCTCTCAAAATATGTCAAAGACAATGTGAAAAAGTCGGTCAGTTTTATCACCGACTTTGAAGAGATACTCTCTCAGCATGCCAAACACAAGGGGTATGACGGCATCATCTGCGGGCATATCCATAAGGCTGAGATGAAAATGATCGACGGGATAGAGTATAAGAATTCAGGGGACTGGGTGGAGTCGTGTACCGCGCTTGTGGAGACCCTTGACGGGGAGTGGCAGGTGATCTGCTGGCATGAAGATGAAAAACATTAAAGTCCTGCTCTTCACCGATACACTCTGCGATGTGAACGGGGTTTCCCGTTTTATACAGGATATCTCAAGAATTGCCAGCCAAAAAGGGCTGGCACTTTATGTGGTGACCTCTACGGTGAAAAGCTGTCCCGACCTTCCCAATGTGCAGATCATCAAACCTTCATTCCGTACCAGGATGCCTTTCTACCGCGACCTGGATCTTGTTATCCCCTCCTATCGTAAGCTCAAATCCATCACGGAGGAGATCGATCCCGATGTCGTGCATATCTCAACGCCCGGTTTTGTGGGGTTGATGGGAAGGAGAATTGCCCGGAAGAGATCGATACCGATGGTGGGAACCTATCATACCGACTTCCCTGCCTTCGCCTACAAGAATATGCCTTGCAGGATCGTAAAGTATATCGGTAACAGGGTGATGCAGTGGTTCTACCGTGATTTCAAGGCGCTGTTTGTCCGTAGCGAGGCCTATCAAAAGATCGTCAGGGAGGATGTCAGATTCGATCCCGAAAAGATACATACCCTGAAAGCAGGGATAGATACCCGGAAGTTTCATGCCGGGTATAGGGATATGGGCATATGGCAGGAGTACGGCATCCCTGAGAGATCCCTCAAGGCACTCTATGTGGGCAGGTTTACCAAAGAGAAGAACTTTCCGTTGCTTCTGGAGCTCTGGAAAGCCTACTACACACAGAGCAAAAATAAAAATATCTACCTGATCACCGTAGGGGGCAACCTGGATGACTCCCTGTTTGAAAGATACCATATCAGGTCACTGGGGATCAAAAAGGGAGAGGAACTTTCAAAGATCTATGCCAGCAGCGATCTCTTTCTGTTTCCTTCGACAACGGATACACTCGGACAGGTGGTCATGGAAGCGATGTCATCGGGACTGCCGGTCATCGTCAGTGACATAGGAGGCCCGCAAACCCTGATAGGCAAAGAGCGGGAAGCGGGTTATGCGCTCGACGTGAAAGAGAGGGCGCTGTGGCTGGAAAAGATCAAAGTTTTGATGGAGGATGAAGTGCTTAGAAAAGAACTGGGGGGAAAGGGGCATCAGATCATTGCCCGGATGGATATCGAGAAGAGTTTTGAGGTGTTCTGGAAGGAGCATGTGCAACAGAGCGGGGGGAGATAGTCTATGGGACAGAAAATCTATGTGGTCGATACCAATATCATATTGCAGGATATACAGCATCTTTATGATATTTCCGATAAGGGAAGCAATATCATCGTCATTCCGGAGACAGTGTTAATAGAGCTTGAGGAGAAGAAAAAGCTCTTGAATGAGCTGGGATACCATTCACGCGCTTTTGCAAGGCTCCTGGCAAAAGCAAAGACCAAAGAGGTAGACCACAAAAAGCACTTTAAGGTCGTTAAAATGCTTGTGGATACCATAGAGCTGCATCTTATCTCAAAAGATCGGTATGAAAGCGAGATGCTCGAGCACAATCTCTCGGAAAGCAATGACAAACGTATCATAGAGATCGCAGAGATCGCACAACACTACTATCGGGGTGCCAAAGTACATTTTCTCTCTATCGATATCTATGCAAGGATGTTCGCGCTCCTGAAAAATATCAAAGCAGAGACACTGCATGATGACAGGGCGGATGTACCCGAATTTGATTTTGTCAAACAGATCACACTGGATTCAGCTTACTTCAATGCGCTTCCTTTTGCTCCGATCGAGTCCTATGACAGGCACTATTTGCCGGAAAACTTTTGCTATACCTTTGTCTCCGATGACGGCAATACAGCGCACGGAATCATTATCGATCACAAGATAGATCTCGTGGAGGATGCGGATTTTCACGGGCTTGCCGTAAGGCCCGCCAACCTTAAACAGAGGTATCTGTGCAAAGCGCTCCTCTCCAACCGCTATGACCTTGTGGTAGTAGATGCCAAGGCGGGAAGCGGTAAAACATTGATCAGTATCGCTTCGGCAATGCGTTTGATCGATCTGGGCTTCTATCAAAAGATCGTTTACGTGAGAAACTCTATCGAGTCGCTTGACAAAGGGGCCCAGGTGGGATTTTTGGCGGGGAATGAGGAGAAGTTCAGGATATACAATATGGCACTCTATGATACCCTGGAGTTCATCGCAAAAAAACGTATCAAAAGATATGAAAACAAGGAGAAAGAGGAGTCCATCAAGTCAAAAATAGATCATCTGATGCAGAAGTATACGATTGAGATGCTTTGGCCCGGAGAAGCCAGGGGACGAACGCTCAGTGATGCGGTCGTGATCATGGATGAGTGGCAGAATGCTTCGGATAAAACGACCCAGCTTATTCTTTCGAGGCTCGATGAAAGCTGTATGGCTATTGTCATCGGCTCTAACAGACAGATCGACAACTTGTATCTGAACCGCTACAACAACGGACTGACAACCCTGCTGAAACAGACAAAGTTTTCACAGGAGGGACTGAAGATCTTTGCCATTGAGCTTGACAGGGCGGTAAGAGGAAAGTTTGCGGAATTTTCCGAAGAGGTTTTCGAACAGAGAAGATAGTGTGGCAGGAAAAAATTCTGTGTAATCGGAATGTAACCGTTCTGTAATCTTTGTGTAATCAAGAGCCTCTATGATTGCACTATAAAGAGGAACCAGGATGACACATATGAAATATGAACCAAAATTCGGTACAGTCTCTCCGGATAATATCGACAAGCTTATCCGGAAGATCGGGAAATCACTCTTCCTTGATGATGAGGTAGCGAGCGCACTGATCTATAAAGAGTGGGAAATGGTCGAGTTATTGTTTGAAAAACACAAAAAAGTCAAAGCCGTACACAAACATCTGCTTCTGGAGATCGACGGGCATTACAGGGGGATCGTATGCAGCAACTGAGCGTTGAGAGCTTTATGATACATCACTATCCTCAGATCGAGCAGTTTCCCCATACTGCCAAGAAACTCCTTTTTTCGGGGATGAAAAGACTGTGTCATGAAAATCAGATCAATGAGTTTCTGGCAAAGAACAGACATAAAGATGCATTGAGCTTCGTAGAGGCGATCATTGAGCACTTTGAAGTGACGATCGGACTAAAAAAAGATGAGATGGCACGCATCCCTGCCTACGGGCGTACGGTGATCATCGCCAACCATCCTCTGGGGGCACTGGATGCCCTGGCATTGATCTATCTTCTCAAAGATGTGCGCAAAGATATCAAGATCGTGGCAAATTCGTTCTTGGGGCAGTTTGAGAACCTTCGAGAGCTTCTCATCCCTGTGGACAACATCAACGGCAAGATGGACAGAGGGGTTGTCACGGGGATATACCAGGCCCTCGCAGAAGAGAAAGCGGTCATCATTTTTCCCTCAGGCGAAGTCAGCAGGGCAAGACCAAGCGGTATAAAAGACACAAAATGGAAAAGCGGCTTTCTCAAGATCGCGACAAAGATGAAGGCACCTATCCTCCCCATCTACATCAAAGCAAAAAACTCAAAGAGCTTCTATCTGCTTTCGATGGTAAACCGCTCACTTGCTACTGCCACGCTGCCGCATGAGATGTTCAAAGGAAGAGGAAAACATATCGACTTTACGATCGGTAGATCGATCCCTTATGAGTCGTACAATATCGCCATCCCGACCAATGAAAAGATCAAGCTGCTGCGCAAACACTTTTACCGGGTTGCCAGGAAGAGAAAAGAGCTCTTTAAGACCGAAAACCCCATATCCATGGCTGAAACCCCCGGCGAGATCAAAAAAGCGCTCAAAGAGGGAATCGTGCTGGGAGAGACTCTGGACGGAAAGCGCATCATCCTCTATGAGTCTGCGCAGGAGAACTGCGTGATCAAAGAGATCGGAAGGCTCAGGGAGATCAGTTTCCGGTTTGTCGGTGAGGGCAGTGGCAAAAAACGGGATATTGACGGATATGATTTTTACTATAAACATCTGATCATCTGGGATGATGAACAGCTGGAGATCGCAGGTGCCTACCGTTTGGGAGTGAGCGGACAGATCGTAGAGGATTTCGATATCGACGGACTCTACTCTTCCTCTTTGTTTGATTTTCATGAAGGATTCGAACCACAGCTTGAAAGCGGTATCGAACTGGGGCGCAGTTTCGTCCAGCCCAAATACTGGAACTCAAGGGCACTGGATTATCTATGGCAGGGGCTTGGCGCATTTGTAAAAGGGCGTCCCGATATCCGTTATCTCTTCGGTGCGGTAAGCATGAGTGACAGCTTCAATGAACAGGCAAAAGCCCTGATGATCTACTTCTATTCGCACTATTTTGCCAGCGATGAGGTGCTGGTCACGCATAAAAACCCTTACTACCTCTCTTCCGAGATGAAAGCCTATTGCCAATCCATTTTTGCCGGGGATGATTACCGGTCTGATCAGAGAGTGCTCAAAGAGGAGTTGGGGTATATGGGATACATGATCCCTACACTCTACAAACAGTATGCCGAAGTATGCGAAGAAGGGGGCGTGAAGTTCCTTGACTTCGGATACGACAGGGATTTCAACAACTGCATAGACGGGTTTATCGTCGTAGATCTCCACATGATGAAAGAGAGCAAGAAGAAGCGATACATTGGAGAGTAGATAATAAGGAGTAGAGAGTAAGGAGCAGGTAGCAGATTGGGTATGCTTTTCAAAGAAAAGCTTTTATCTTTTAAGGTTGGTTTTACCCAAACCATTTAAATTTGTTACCTACTAAAATATGACAATATGACATTTTTTCATCTTCTTTTTTGCAGATAACGCTACACTTTCGGTATGAGTAAATTACAGATCTTGAAAGACTATTTCGGACATAGCGGTTTCAGGCCTCTTCAGGAGGAGGTCGTCGATGCGATCCTTGCACAGCAGGATGTGCTGATGATCCTTCCTACAGGGGGAGGGAAGTCGCTCTGCTATCAGCTTCCTACCTTGTTGATGGAAGGGGTGACGGTGGTGGTCTCCCCGCTCCTTGCCCTGATGCATGACCAGGTGACGGCGCTGAAAGCCAATGGCATCTCTGCGGCGATGCTCAGTTCGATGCAGACGCCTGAAGAGTCCCAGCGGACAGAGTCGCAGCTGAAACAAGGGAAGATCAAACTGCTCTATGTCGCACCCGAACGCCTGCTCAACCCCTATTTTATGAATTTTCTGCAGCAGCTGCCGCTCAACTTCTTTGTGATCGATGAGGCGCACTGTGTGAGTGAGTGGGGGCATGAGTTCCGTGAGCACTACCGCGGACTCTCTCTCCTGAAGGAGCGTTTCCCGGACACACCTATCGCGGCATTCACCGCCACGGCGACAAAAGTTGTCGAAGAGGATATCGCTGAGAACCTGCGGCTTCGATCACCCAGAAGAGTAAGAGGTTCGCTCTTCAGAAGCAATCTTACCATCCAGGCACAGCACCGCATCAAGGACGGACGTGAACAGCTCCTGGAGTTTCTGAAAAACCATCAGAATAGCTCAGGCATCATCTATACGCTTTCAAGAAAACAGACCGAGTCGGTAGCCCATTTTCTTCAGACCAAGGGGATAGAGGCGCACCCTTATCATGCCGGTCTCAGTACCGCGGAGAAGAACCGCACCTATAAGAAGTTCGTGGAGGACAGGATTCAGGTCGTGGTCGCCACGATCGCATTCGGCATGGGCATTGATAAGAGTAATATCCGTTTTGTGGTGCATCTGAGTCTGCCAAAGACCCTTGAGAACTACTATCAGGAGATAGGGCGTGCGGGGCGTGACGGGCTGGACTCCGAGACGCTGCTGCTCTTCTCTGCCCAGGATATCGTCCAGCAGAAAACCTTTATCGACGCACTTCCCGATACTCCCTATAAGCAGCATGCGTTTGATAAACTCGATGCGATGGTCCGGTTTGCGAATTCTGAGAGCTGCAGGCACCAAAGCATTGCGGCATACTTTGATGACAGGATAGACGCATGCAGCGAGAAGTGTGATAACTGTACCGCAACAGACATACAGAGAGTTGATATCACCGAAGCTTCGCGCAAGCTGCTCTCGGCGATCTATCGTACGGGGCAGAACTTCGGGCTGCACTATCTTGTCGATGTGCTGCGTGGCAGCAAAGAACAGAGAGTCCTTCAAAACGGCCATGACAAGACAACCGTCTACGGGATCGGCGAAGAGTTCAGCAGAAACCAGTGGTTGACAGTGGGTGACAAGCTGCTGGAGCTTGGCGCGGTAGAACAGGGTGAGTTTAAAGTCTACCGGTTGACACCTTTTGGGGCGGAGGTGCTGAAGGGCGCACATACCATCGAGATCAAAAAAGAGCGCTTGAGCCTCCAGAAAGCAGCACCGAAACGCAGGGTCACTTTCTTTGACGACTATGATGCGGAGCTCTTTGACAAGCTGCGTGATCTTAGAGCCCGGATCGCGGAACACAACGGTATCCCGCCCTATATCGTCTTTTCGGACAAAACACTCAAGGACCTTAGTACAAAAAAACCTGTCAGCAAAGAAGAGATGCTGGAGGTGCACGGTATCGGTGAAGTGAAGTATGAACGGTACGGAGAGTCGTTCCTTGATCTTCTGAAGAAGCAGTAGGCTCCTTTTCAATAGACCGAGGGTATAATGCTGTTTATGGATAAAAGAACAGGGAAACCGCTTTGCGGGATAGATGAAGCCGGACGGGGGCCGATCGCAGGATCGCTGGTCATGGCAGGTGTGGTGTTGACTGGCAGAGTAGAGGGGTTGATGGACTCCAAAAAACTGACAGAGAAGAGACGTGAAGCGCTCTTTGATCTGATCATAGAAAACAGCCGTTACCACATTGTCAGTTTTTCAGCGCAGCAGGTGGATACACTGGGGATATCCAGATGCCTGCGGCAAGGGCTTCAGGCAATCCAGCAACATCTTTGTGAATGTGACTACTTATTTGACGGGAACAGCACCTTCGGTGTGGATAAGATCACGACGATGGTGAAAGCCGATGATAAGGTCCCTGAGGTGAGTGCTGCGAGCATCCTTGCCAAAGTCACCAGAGACAGGGAGATGCTGGAGTTTGCCAAAAAATATCCGGAGTATGGGTTTGAGAAGCACAAAGGGTACGGCACCAAAGCACATATCGAAGCGCTGGCGAAGTATGAGCGGTGCGAAATTCATCGCAGTACCTTCCGGATCAAAGTATTGGACGAACCGACACTTTTCTGATCACTGCAGGGGAACCCCATTGACGTTAAAGAGACCGTTTTGAAGTTTGATCCGATAGACCTTGTTCCCATTCTTCTCTTTTGGTCGGAACATCATCATCGTGATCAGTGCCTGCGGTTGTTGGGAGATGAACGTATGAAAGCTCTCGGAGAATGAGAGGTTGAGATCGGCGCTGATCGCGTGGAGACCCAGCATAGGGTTTGCCTGAAGATCAGCCAGATTGAGGTTTTTGTCGATAGCAAACTTCCCGTTGAGCGCAAATCCGTCCAGCGCACTGCCCGCAGTGTAGAATTTATCCACAGAGAGGTTCGGGATGTTGATGGAGAGTCCGCCGGATAGGATCTTCTGCACGATCCTGTCGATCTGCTGCTGGTCGGAGGCATCGGTTTGCTGGAGTGCTTCAAAAGACTTGATATCAAGGTTGGAGACCTTCATATCCAATGCGAAGTCAGTGATCTTGCGGGTTTGGTTCTCATCGCTAAGTGACAGGGCATGCACTTTTGCGCTCACTTCGCTGTCGGCAAGGCCGTTCTGCATCAGGGTTGCTATACGGGTCTCCATGTTTTCAATCGTGATACCCCTTTTTGAAGCCTCTTTGTAAGAGATCTTCCCGATCGCATAACGCGCAGTAGTATCGTAGCGTGTCGGCCCTGTGATGTTATAGTGGCTTGTGATGCCTAGCAGCTCGAAGAGAAGCTCATCTCCCGCTTTGATCAGAAAACGTTCAAGTCTCTGATCGACTGAGGAGATTTTTCCATTGTCGATCTCCCCCTGGAACCGCATAGCTTTCATCTGCATCGTTGCCTCTTCCCCCGGTTTGCCCAAAGTCTCATCGATATCTTTCACATACCCTTTGAAGCCATTGAAGAGGGCGTTGATATCAATGTGTACCAAAAAGGTTTTTGCCCTGAAAAGCGCATCGAATTTTGCCAGTGCCTCTTTCTCTTCACTGCTCAATTCTCCTTCGGTGACGGCATCGGGAAATGAAGTGGGGTAGAGATCAAAAGAGAGCGCAGTGCTGCTGTCTTTAAGATAGAGGAGGTCCACGCCGATTTTCAGCCCCTGAAGCGATGCACTCTCTTCATCGGTGATGGCAACCCCCTCCCTGTTGAGATACCGGGCGATCTTTTCGCTCTCCTTGACAACGATCGTAAAGTGTTCCCTGTTCCTGGAGATCTCTCTGTCTTCGATCGCAAACCCCTGAGACTGAAGGGTTTGAAGCTCCTGGTTGACCTTCTCTTTGAGCACTTGTGTCAGTTGATCAGAACCCAGGGAAAGCGTGTAGATCACAGCAGCGATCACAACAACTGCCACGCCGATCCCCACACGTTTTAGACGCATAAAGCCTATCCTTTGTAGATCTCTCTGAGATGATCCATCTTTTTGCCCATATTGAGCAGGGCCATATCGGCCAGGGTAAGCGCCATCATCGCTTCGCATACCACAGCCCCTCTGATCGCCACACACGGGTCATGGCGTCCCTTCAGGTTGCACTTGACCGCTTCGTTGTGTGTCGTGATCGTATCCTGTTCCCGGAAGATGGACGGGGTCGGCTTGAAATATGTTTTGACAATGATCGTGTCACCGTTGCTGATCCCGCCGAGCATCCCGCCGGAGTGGTTGCTCTTGAAGCCGCTGAGTGTGATCTGGTCATTGTTTTCGCTCCCTTTGAGATGGGAAGAGGCGACACCGTCACCGATCTCTACGGCTTTTGCCGCATTGATCCCCATCATCGCCTCAGCCAGTATCGCATCGAGTTTGTAGTAGAGCGGTTCTCCAAGCCCTATCGGCACGCCTGTTGCGGCAGTAAGTACCACGCCGCCTACCGAATCATGCGCCTCCTTGGCTTTGAGTATCGCCGCCTCCTGCTCTGCCTCTTTGTTGGGGTCAAGGGCGTACATTTTGGAGCGTTTTGCATAGTCAAAGTCCTGCACTTCCCCCTTGATACCGTCTACTTCACACAGTCCGCTCCGGATCTCTATGCCTAGTTCGCGCAGCATCAGTTTGGCGATCGCACCGCCTGCTACCCTGGCCGCGGTTTCACGTGCCGAACTTCTTCCGCCGCCGCGATAGTCGCGCAGGCCGTACTTGTGAAAATAGGTAAAATCCGCATGTCCCGGACGGAAGAGATCCTTGACATTGTCATAATCTTTGGATTTCTGGTTGGTGTTGAAGATAATCATTGCGATCGGTGTACCGGTACTGACTCCCCCAAATACCCCTGAGAGTATCTCCACGATGTCATCCTCTTTGCGTCCGGTCTCCAGATTGCTTTTTCCCGGTTTTCTACGGTCCAGTTCAGACTGTATAAACGCCTCATCGATCGCAAGACCCGCAGGTACGCCGTCAAGGATACATCCAATGGCTTTCCCGTGTGACTCGCCGAAGGTGGTCAGTGTCAGTTTTTTCCCAAAGGTATTCATTTTTTCAGTTCCTTCACTTTTATGCTGATTTGAAAAAAAGCAAAGCTTCTTTTCACGCGTTGTCCTCAGCGGACAGCTCCTGCACGATGCGACGTGCTTTATTGCAATGTATCAACAAAGACAAATCGCTGTTTAGGGTCATTTTTTCAGTTCCTTTAATGCGATCTGAGCGGCTTTTTGCTGGGCATCTTTTTTGCTTCTTCCTTTTGCCTTGGCGATCGTTTTGCCATCCAGTGTGACAGCGATCACAAACTCTTTTTTGTGATCGGGGCCGGAAGCGTCAAGCAGTTCATAGGTCGGTGTGATCCCATGTGTGGCCTGTGTAAGCTCCTGAAGTGCGGTCTTGAAGTCTTTTGAAAGAGAATCAAGATCGATCTTGGGATGGCACTCCTCAATGAGTGCAACAGAGATCTCTCTGGCCTTTTCCAGGCCCGCTTCAAGGTAGATCGCACCGATCACGGCTTCAAAAGCGTTGGAGAGCAGAGAGGGCTTGTCTCTACCGTTATTGTTCTCTTCGGCTGCGGAGATATAGATATACTCTCCGAGTCTGATTGTTCTGGCGATCATGGTAAAACCCTGTTCGTTAACCAGGGAGGCTCTTATCTTTGAGAGTATGCCCTCATCGGAGTTTTTAAATTTGTTAAAAAGATATTCTCCGACGATCAGGTCAAGTACCGCGTCTCCCAGGAACTCCAGCCGCTCATTATTGTAAGGCTTTTTGTAACTTTTGTGTGTCAAAGCCTCAATAATCAATTGCTTGTTCTCAAATGTATAGTTCAGCCGTTTTTCCAATTGACTGTAATGGCTCATAGAATCTCCTCTTTTAGTGATTGTTGTATGCGTTCTGCCTCACTGCGCGCAAGGTCATCGCAGCGTTCGTTCTCCGGGTGTCCGTCATGGCCCCGTATCCATGTTCCGTGTACCTGATGCGGTCCGGCAGCCTCGAGGTAGGCTTCCCACAGATCGACATTTTTGACCTTTTTGAACCCTTTAGCTTTCCATCCCGCAAGCCACTCATTGATCGCTTTGACCACATAGGAGCTGTCGGAAACCACCTCTACCTGACACGGTTCTTTCAGCAGTTTAAGCCCTTCTATGACGGCGCGCAGCTCCATCCTGTTGTTGGTGGTATGCGCCTCTCCGCCATAGTACTCTTTGCGTTTGCCTCTGTACTCCAGTATCCCGGCATAGCCGCCGGGACCTGGGTTTCCGAGGCTGGAGCCGTCAGAATAGAGAGTAATCTGTTTTCGGGTCTGATTTTGCAATGTGTTCCTCAACTTCTACCGTGTGCAGTGCCATACAGTTCGGACAATGTTTAAATGCGATGGGAAAGCTCTGCTTACACTTGGTGCATAGATAGGTGAAATGCAGGTCTCCCTCTTTAAAGCCGTTCTCTTTTGCCGTTGCCAGCATATCCAGTGAGAATATCCCGCTCGAGGTTGCCGGCTCGAGCGTGTATCCCTTGGCATAGTAGAGTGTTTTCAGTTGTTTATTTTCTGCAATTATATCCAAACTCAGTTGTGACTGGGGTAAGAACCAGAGGATGTCGATAATCTCTTTGATGCGCGCCGTATCCAGGGCCTCCCATGCCGCCTGCGTATCCAGATGGAAAAGTACGCTGATGATCTCCCGGTAAAGGCCCGGCTCTTTTTCAAGCAGCTGTAAAAGTTTTTTGACCTTCTCTTCTTTGGGGAGGGTTTTGTCGGCTACGAGTTCCGAGAAAGCGAGAAACCGCCTGAGGGTCTGTGTCTGTTCGCCCATGGTCTCCAGCGGTTCAATCAGTTCTCCGGCTTTGGGAAAGTCCTGCATCTGCTCATAGACCACTTCAAGCATATAGAGCGCTTTGGTATTGCGGGGTTTCTTGCGAAGCACCTCTTCATAGATGCTTTTTGCACGCTCCAGAAAACCGGCATGAAAGTATGTTTTGCCCAGTTTCTCCATCAGTTCAAGCTTTGGGCTCTCCTCATGGAGATTTTTGATCAGATAGAGATAGATACTGATCGCTTTATGGTATTCTCCGGCATTGTCAAATGCCTGCGCGAGCAGGGCAAGCGGTTTGAGCATATGCGTATCAAAAGGCATCGAGGTCGTGTCCAGCATACACTCAGAGGTGTCAAATTTCTCCAGA
>DSDW01000169.1 GCA_011048515.1 Campylobacterota bacterium
AAGGTGCGATCACTGTATCGGGTGCGTTTGATGAGACTAACTCTGCGATGACAAACGTAACGCTTGGCGGATCCAACCCTGCGATCGTTGCCAAAACAGAGGCTGATGCTGCAGACGCGGCTGAAGTACAGGCAATTTACGACGCTCAGTAAATCTCCTTGAACATTCATATTTTGACAGGCTTTTTCAAGCCTGTCTTTTCTTCTCTTTTTATTCCCCTGTCATATTTTTGTAACAATTCTGTTACCACTTTGTTACTTTCATAGGTTACCATTCGCCAAATTCTACCTTTTGGAGTAAATTATGGCAATGCCGAAAAGAATAGTATCCGTAGCGTTATACGCCGGTTTTTTATCCTCTTCTCAGCTCATCGCTGAAGATGAGATGGTCAAGTCCATCATGGAACTGAGATCGGATGTTGAGGCGCTCTACAGCCAGATCGACAACAACAAAGAGGCGTATAAATCCCAAATGAAATCCTATGCCCTACAGATCTCTGATAACGAGGCACAGATCAATAGACAGGAGACCGCACTCAAGCTGACAAAACAGAATATCGAAAAGATGGAGAAGAAGCTTGAAGCATCGGGAAGTGCCACTGTTGATCTCAAGCCTATCATCGAGGAGGCGGTCGCGGCTCTGGAAAGAGAGATCAAGGCAGGTATTCCGTTCAAAGTAGATGAGCGTATCGCTGCACTTCACCAGATCAAAAGCGATCTTGAAAATAAAAACATCACGCAGGAAAAAGCATTGGCGCTTACCTGGGCGAGCTATGATGACACACTGCGCCTGACCAAAGAGATCGGGCAGTTCAAGCAGGAGATCACACTCGACGGCAAAGCAACGATGGCGAAGATCGCGAAGGTGGGATCGGTAATGATGTTCTTTGCAACCCCTGATGACAGGGTAGGATATGTCAAGCAGAACGGCAAGCAGTATGCGTATGTTGTGGCTAAAGAAACTTCAGAGCGTGACCAGATCATCGATCTTTTTGATGCACTGCAGAAGCAGATCCGTACCGGATACTTTACGCTTCCCAATGCGCTATTGACAAGAGGAGTAAACCAATGAAAGCGATGATCATGAAACTGTTTTTACCGATATTTGTTCTTTTTGCCCTTGTTTCAGCAGCCCAAGCGGGTGAACTTGAGCGGGCGTATCAGAAAGAGTACGCATTCCTTAAAGCACAGAAAGCAGAACTGGAGAAGAGACTGGAGTCGGATACGCTGCAGCAGGAGAAAGATCTTGCGCTAGCCAAAGAGAAGGTCGAGGCACTTCAGTCGGCACTCCTTGAGGTCTCCAAAGAGGCAAAAGAGAAGAGTGACAGAATGGAAAAACTTACGAAAGCACTCTCAGACAAAGAGGATAACAGCGGCCTTGTCGGAAATGTCCTCAACCAGGCACGTCTGACACTGGAGCCTTACGGTATCACGCTTGCCGATGACAACAAAACTTCAGACGTACAGAAGATAGCGCAGGCATTGTCTGTCTCGACAAAGCTTTACGGTGAGCTCTCCTCTTTGAGAAACGAAAAAGGCGAGTTTTACCTCCCGGACGGGGAAAAGGTACAAGGCGATATCGTCAAAGTAGGTAATATCGCGGCCTATGGTATCGCCAAAGAGGCAGCAGGAACACTTGCACCGGCAGGAAACGGCGCTTACAAATTGTGGAACGCTGTAGGTTCATCGGATGATGCCAAAGCGATGTATGCCAAAAATCCTGGGGGAACGATAGATATCTTTGTCTATGAGAACCTTGACAAGGAGGCGGAGTATGTCAACGAGAAAACCTTTGCTGATACACTGGAAGCAGGGGGAATCATCGGATATATCATCTTTGCACTCGGCCTTTTCGGCCTGGCTCTTCTGGGGCTGAGGGTCAGCAAGCTGATGAAAGCAAGCAGCAATGTCAATGAGATCACACAGATCGTGATCGACAAAGTAGAGAGCGGCAAAAAGCATGAGGCGCTAGAGGCGATCAAAGAGTATGAGGGATCTACTGCCAGAGTGATCAAATCCGCGCTGAGAAACATCGATAAAGACAGAGAACACGTCGAGGATGTCATTATGGAAAATATCCTCAATGAGAGTACGCAGATCGACAGATTTGGCAGCTTTGTGCTGGTGATCGCAGCGGTTGCACCGCTGATGGGGCTCCTTGGTACAGTAACGGGGATGATCGAGACCTTTGATGTGATCACGGAGTTTGGTACGGGCGATCCGAAGCTGCTTTCCGGCGGTATCTCTGCAGCACTTGTCACGACCATGCAGGGGCTTATCGTGGCGATCCCTCTTCTGCTGATCGGGAACCTGCTTTCGGGTTGGGCGCAGGGTATTAAGGACTCGATGGAACAGAATGCGCTGCATATCGTAAACCTTTACGAGAAGTACAGAGGCTAAGATGCTTTCGCCATTTGAATTAGCCGGCAGGTTTGTCGAGCTTATGAATACCGGGGGGATTGTTATGTGGGTACTTTTCGTGCTCAACTTCTTCCTCTGGTACGGACTGGGATATCGGTATTTTATCCTCAAGAGAGGAACAAAAGGGAATGTCCGCCGCCTGATCAATAAACATGAGACAAGGGGAGAAGAGCAGGCGATGAGGGGAATCCTTGACTATGCCGTGGCAGATGCGCTTCATGCGGCGAGCGAGGCACAGGCGATCGGTGCGAATGTGAGGAAACATATCAACGGTGTACTGCTTCCCTACTACAGTGATGTGAACAGCTACCGGATCATGATCCGGACGATCGTGGTACTCGCTCCGCTGGTCGGTCTGCTGGGAACGGTCGTAGGGATGATCGAGACCTTCGATGCGCTTCAGAACAGTTCGATGTTCTCCCAGGGGACAAGTATCTCCGGCGGTATCTCAAAAGCACTCTTTACCACAGAGCTTGGACTAGTGGTGGCCGTACCGGGATTGATCCTCGGGCGTGTTCTTGACAAGCAGGCAGAGCGTTACGAAGTTGAATTCGAACAGATCACAGATATTATATCCACGAAGGATGCACAATGAGAATTAGACCCAAAAAGCAGGAAGTAGAGAATGTCGACGTATCGCCGTTGATCGATATGGTTTTTATCCTCTTGATCTTTTTTATGGTGACAACGACATTTGTCAAAGATATGAAACTGGATATCAACCGTCCTTCGGCTGCCAGCGCGAGCAAAGCAGACTCTAAGGTCGTGCGGGTATACATCGACAACACCTCCCAGGTCTATATCGATAACCAGCCGGTTCAGCTCTGGGCGATACAGAGCAAACTGAGAGATCTTCTGAGGACTGCAACGGAAAAATCCGTACTGGTGATCACCGATGACTCCATCCCGGTAGAGACATTGATCGATGTGGTAGATGAGTGCCGTATGTCAGGGGCTAAAGATGTAGCGGTCTCCACATCCAAAGAGATGGGATAACCCGCAATGGCAAGAGAGAAATTTAATAAAGAGCGTGCCAGGAACTCTGCGCTCCTGACGATGGCTATCGGTGCCCTTTTGATGATGGTACTTGTCGTCTCCTTTAATGCAAAAGTAGAGAAGAAAGAGAAAAAAGTCAAAGATCCTATGCGTTATGTGAAGATGGAGAAACTCCCGCCAAAGGTAGAGAAGCCAAAGCCGAAACCGAAGCCAAAACCGAAGGCTCAGCCAAAAGCACCGCTTCCGGACTTGGGTGCGATGCTGGGCGGTATTGCTATGAATATCCCTGAGTTTGCTACTGGAGATATCATCGGCGACGGCAGCAGTCTTTTGGGTGACATGTCAGCGGATGCAGCTATGAGCGAAGGAACGGTTGACAGTAAACCAAGAGTCATTTCACGTGGTCCATTGGATTATCCTCCTGAAGCTGCCAAAAAACGTATCAAAGGATATGTGGTGGTAAACCTGCTGATCGGCAAAGACGGAAGCGTGGAGCTTGCAAAAGTGATCGCTTCAAGCCCGGCAGGCGTCTTTGACCAGGCTGCACTGAGAGGTGTGAGAAGCTGGCGCTTTGCACCGGCCAAGTATAAAGGCAATCCTGTCAAAGTGTGGGCGAAGCAGAAGGTTCGCTTCGATTTTAATTAAGGTAAAAATATGTTGAAAAAAGTATTGACACTATCAGTTGTTTTGTTCTGTGTACTTACACTTCAAGCACAAGAGACTGAAGAGCAAACAATCAATCATATGGAGATCGCTACCATCATGTATTATGATGGAAAGTATGATAAAGCGCTTGAAGAGCTTCAATTGGCAAAAGACTCTCATACCCAGATCGAGTGGGACAAGTATCACAATATGAGAGGACTGATCTTCCTGAAAAATGAGAACTATCACTCATCGATCGATGCCTTCAAGGAGGCGATCATCGCAACCCGAAAAAAGGTCTACGAACCGCCGGTGGAAGATAAGCCTCAAAGAGAGTATCTCTTTAGAGTATTCTCTGGAAAGAAGGAAGTGAAAGAACCTGTGGTGAAAAAGCCTGTATTTGATCCGGAAAAACTGAGAAAAGATCAAATTGAAGAGATCTACATCTATCTTTCACAGGCATACTATAAGGCTGGAGAGTACATCAATGCTGTACATGCTCTGGATGCAGCCGGAGAAAAAGGACGTGCGAATGCATCTTTGTTTACGCTTAGGGCAGAGTGCTACTGGAAGGCGGGTCAACATGGTTCTGCAATCGATGCTTTGAGTAGAGGAGCAAAGCTTTTTCCTGAAGACGAGACACTTTTAAAGCAGAAGTTTTACTATTTTGCCGAGTTAAAACTCTACCAGGCATCTATTGCTGCAGCAAAAGCCTATATGAAAAAGGTGCCTGCCAATGCACAGGAGTATATCTCTCTGGCGCAGATGCTGCAGAGCGGAGGAGAATCAGAAGAGGCGATCAAGGTACTTGAAGAGGCGAAGATGAAGTTCCCCTCTTCGGCAAAAGTGCATATATTGCTGGGCCACTACTACAATCAGAAAGAGATGCCGCATATCACCGCAGACCTCTTTGAAAAAGGCTCTTTCTATGATGAGAAATACCTTAAAGAAGCAGCGGAGATGCATAGAAGAAACGGTGCACTTGCCCATGCGCTCTATTTGAACTCGATGATGAAGGACAAAGAAGAGAAGACCAAACAGAAAGTCGCGATCTATATCGGCAAAGGCGAATTTGAGAAGATCATCGGACTCAAAGATGCGCTGGACAGGTACGGCCTGCTGCAGAATGACAATATGCGCTACGCATTGGCATACTCCTACTACATGGTCAAAGATTATGAGAGTGCAGAAGCACATCTTAAAAAAATTGAAGATGATGAACTCTTCTCGAAAGCAACGGTGATCCGTAAAAATATCGAAAAATGCAGAAACAACAGTCTGGAGTGTCTATAAATGAAAAAATTATTGTATATCTTGCTGTCAGTGATCATACCGCTGGCTGCTATTGCCAGTGAAGGAGAGAAGGGTACGCTTTCGGTACTGCTCTTCAGCGAGGGTAAACCGCTGGCCAAAAATGAAATCAAAATAGACGGTCAAGAGGTCTTTATGACTGACAAAGACGGTGCGGTAACACTGCCGCTTTCTGCCGGGAGACACCAGCTTGAGATCTTCGGGAAAAGTGCCACCGGACAAAACATCGGGTACTTCAAAAAACCTGTCGAGATCATGAGCGGCAGAAATACCGAAGTGATCGCAACACTATCAAAAAAAGAAGCGGACAGTATCGATATCGATATTCCTGTATCCGTGGCTGCTTCGCAAAAAAGAGATGAAACGGCAGCGACAGGAGAGGGGAGACTGACAGGTACGATTCTCTCCTCGGAAGGGAACACTCCTGTCGCCGGGGCGAGGATCTTTGTACGCGGTACTTCTGTGGATGTCCGAAGCGATGACAAGGGGCGTTTCTCCGCAGTTGTGCCTTCAGGGAAAACGTTGAGTATTTCGGTGGTCCACTCGGCATATAGCGCTCAGACCGTCGGAGGGATCGTAGTCAAAAAGGACGGGGTGACTTCCAGAACCATTAAGCTGACGCCGGCAAGTATGGAGCTTGAAGAGTTTGTCGTACTGGCGCCGAAGATCGAGGGAAGTCTTGCTGATGTGATCCAGGAGGAGAAAAAGATCAATGCGATTGCGAATATTATCGGTTCTGAAGAGTTTTCCAAAAAAGGGGACAGTTCTGCAGCATCCGCACTGAAGAGGGTAACCGGTGTGACTCTGATAGGCGGTAAAAGTATTTTTGTTCGAGGGCTTGGAGAAAGGTATTCCAATATAGAACTTAACTCCCTCCCTTTACCTTCGCCTGACCCGACAAAAAGAGTCGTGCCGCTCAATATCTTCCCTTCAAGTATGATCGGTTCAATGAAAGTACAGAAGAGCGGTACAGCGGATGTCCCTGCAAATTTTGGAGGAGGGTATATCGACATGCGTACCAAAAATCAAAAAGAAGATGACTATATCAAGATCGGCATGAGTATCAGCGGTAATGCCTATACCGGCAACGAAGTAGTCTCCTATAATGGAAGCGATACGGACTGGCTGGGATATGACGACGGCGATAGGGATATTCCTGCGGATATTTTGGAACACTCTGATGTGGTAGTGGGAGAAAGGATAGGTATTTATTCCTCAGGTGCTTTGGGTGCGGATAGATATCTGCAGATGACAAAAGACTATGCGGCCAGAGATTTTTCGGTATTTAACGAGGCGTTGCCTATCGGCGGCAGTTTCAGTATCGAGGGGCTGAAAACGGTTGAAATCGATGACGAGAACCAATTGAGTATTTTCGGTAACTATAGCTACAGCCAGGAGCATGAGTATCAGGAAGAGCACTTCTTTAATTACCGATACGACAGTGAGAGCCAGCCAGTAGCCGTTATCTCTGACGGGTACAAGAGAATTGCTTCTTCTGAGTACTCTCATGGATTGATGCTGAACGTTGACTACGCTTTTTCAGATGTTCTCAATATCAAGTATACAAAGCTATTTACCCATGTGGGAGGGAAAAAGACAAGAGAGACAGAAGGGGTATTCGGTTCGGATTTTCTTTACCAATACTATACCTATCTTGACTGGGATGAAAAAACACTCAGTGCAGACCAGCTAAGCGGAGAGTTTGACTATCAGCTGTTTGACAGGAAGAACACTTTTGATTTTGGTTTGGAGTATACCTACGCGATATTGGATCAGCCAAACGATCTTCTCTATCAGGACTTTAGACGCGGGGAGAGTGAGGAAGAGTACGAAAGACTGTTTTATGAAGGGGCCCAAAACTTTATGGGGAAAAAGCTCTACAGTGATGATGATATCCTTGCGTTCTATTTGAACAACAAGATCATGTACGGTTTTTTCAGTGATGAGGATTATATGCAAGTCGGGTTGAGCTATAGCGGGAAAGAGAGAAAGTCGGAATACCAGAAGTTTTACCTCAAAAAGAATGGCGGACACGGGATCGATGACTATTCGTCATTACCCGGCGGTGATCCGGAGTATCTTCTGGATACTTATGTACGTCATATAGAGAGTATCAATGACGCGCCGTTCCTTGTCACTGATCTGTTCAAGCCGGCAGATTATTTTGATGCCGAAGTAGATGAGGCGGACCTTTACTTCAATATGTTTGCAAAACCTTACGACAGCCTGGAAGTGATGCTTGGAGCAAGGTATGTAGACCTGACACAGACAATTTATCAGTATGTACCAAACAGCAGTACCAAAGTGATAGAAAAAGAGAAAGAGGGGCTGGAGATCAATGACATCTATCCGAGTCTCGGTATCAAATACAGCTATGATGAGAAGAATATTGTGGATTTTGCGTTTTCAAGAACATTCATTATCCCTGACCTGAGAGAGTTCAGCAGCGGGATCTATTTCCACCCGTATGATGTTGCGACGGTGAAAGGAAACCCGGAACTTGTCAATACGGATATCTATAGTACGGATCTTAAATACAGTTATTTTTTCTCAGACAACGAATTCGTAAAACTCGGGCTCTTTTATAAATACTTGGACAAACCGATAGAGGATACACAGGAGAATACCTCCTCTTTGCCTATCTACTCTTATGACAATGCAGACAATGCAACGCTCTATGGTATTGAGTTGGATATAAGAAAATCTATAGGTTTTATCGGTAAATATATTACAGTGCCTTATATCGATGATCCTTCAAAGTTTTATGTTGCGGGGAACCTCTCGTTCGCAAATTCGGATGTTACGCTCAGAGAAGAACAGCTGGATTCACTGACCAATAACCATAGGCAGCTACAGGGGCTTTCCAAGAGTGTTTTCAATGGTACTTTGGGATACGACAATGATGGCCGGTCCGTAACACTTTCTTATAATAAGATGGGGGAAAGGATACGTAAGGTCGGTATTATCAATGAACAGGGTGTGCGTTACGGGGATACCTATGAGATACCGCCGCACTTGCTCGATTTTGTCTGGATTGAAAATTTGGGCAATGGTTTTGCGATAAAACTGAAAGTAGGAAACATCCTTGACAGCGAGATCATATGGGAACAGGACGGGAAAAGGATCAGAGAGTACCAGACCGGACAGACATTCAGTTTCGGTGCTTCTTACAAGTATTAATAGCTACCATGTGAGGCAATTACAGTATTAACAAATTGGTAACAATTTTGTAATACTTTTTTTTTATACTTCCGCCAATAAAACAGAAGGAAGTCCAAGATGAAAAAGATTGTGCTCTCTACAGTAGCTGTAGCGGCTTTAGCAACAGCATTGACAGCAAGTGGAGCGGAAGAAGTATCTAGCAGTGAAAGTAGTTTTCTTGATAGAATTCATTTCAAAGGTGACATGAGGTTAAGATACGAGAGTATTGAAAGAGATGACAAAGATAATGCATATAGCAACAGATATCGTTTAAGACTATTTACAGACTTTGACCTCTCAGACAATCTATTGTTTGAAACAGCCATCTCGAGCGGTAAGGATAACCCAACTTCAGGTAACGTTACCTTTAGAGACGATGAGCCTTGGTCGGACTACTTTGTTGATGTGCTTAAAATTGACATTTTAGATATTGCTTACAAATTTGACAACTCTACTGTGAAGGTAGGTAAGCAGGGATATATGATGTATAGACCTATTAAATCACAACTGATCTGGGATAACGATATCCGCCTGGAGGGTATTAATTATAACTATACAGACGATACAAAAATGATTACTGCAGGTGCCGACCAGTTGCATAGACTGGAAAACGAAGCTGCAAGTACAGGCGATATCAACATCTTTTTGGCACAATATGTACAATCAGCAAATCTTGAGAGCTCAACACTGAATGTAGGTGCCGGTATTTACTACTATGATGGCGTAAAAGGCAACACAACTCCTTATGCAAAAGGTGCACTGGGTAACACCCTGGATGAGCATGGTTTTTATGCAAATGACTATACGATCCTGGAAGGGTTTGGAGAGTTAAAGTTCAAAGATCTGCTTGGTAAGCCATTTACAGCGGCAGCATCAGTCGCATACAACGCTGCCGCAGATGACAACAACTTCGGGTATGAAATAGGACTTCAACTCGGTGACACCAAAGAGGTTGGCGATTGGAAACTGGGTTATGCTTATACGGATATACAGGAAGATGCAGTATTTGGTGCACATAATGACTCAGATAACAATAACGGCGGTACGGCTGCCAAAGGGCATACGATTAAAGCAAAATACAAAATGGCAGACAATCTGGAACTTGGTGGTCAATTCTTCTTTGATAAGCTCTATGCAAGCAGAAGTGCAACGGGAACAGAGGCAGACTACGAGCGTGTACAGTTGGATGTCATTCTCAAATTCTAGCTTTCTATTTTTACGTGAATCTCCTGAAGGTGGGCATTTTACCCGCCTTTTTTTATTTTATTTTTTACTTATCATAAATTGATAAGAAGTGGTAACAAGTTTTAGTATATTTTATTTATACTTTCACTATTAAGCGTTTAGGGACAATTATGAATAATACAATCAAAGCACTGCTTGGTGCGGGTTTTGCTGTTGCGGTGGCTTTGTATGCCAACAGTATCATAGGACAGGCATCGCACGGTGGCTTCCTGGTGCTTGCCGCACTCTTTGGTGCCTATATGGCGATGAATATCGGGGCAAACGATGTAGCGAACAATGTCGGGCCTGCAGTGGGTGCAGGTGCCCTTACCATCGGAGGAGCCGTCATTATCGCTTCGATCTTTGAAGCCATGGGAGCGCTGATCGCCGGCGGCGATGTGGTCGGTACGATCAAGGAGGGGATCATCTCGCCCAATGCGTTCGGGGATGATCCGATGGTCTTTGTCTATGCGATGAGTGCCGCGCTTCTGGCTGCCGCACTTTGGCTCAATCTCGCTACATGGCTCAAGTCCCCGGTCTCCACCACACACTCAATCGTCGGCGGTGTGATGGGGGCGGGGATCGCAGCAGGCGGTTTTGCGATCGTCTCCTGGGATACGATGGGGCAGATCGTCGCTTCCTGGGTGATCTCTCCGATACTTGGCGGTTTGATCGCTGCGATATTCCTCTATATCATCAAGTCACAGATCCTCTATAAAGCGGACAGGATAGGCGCTGCCAAAAAGGTGGTGCCGATACTTGTGGCCGTAATGTCGGCGGCATTTATCACCTATCTGACACTGAAGGGGTTCAAGCATATCTGGGGTTCGCTCACAGAGATGTTGAGTTTCCTTCCTCAGACCAAGAAGCCGACCTTTTCGGTGGCATTGACCTTTGGTCTGATCGGCGGGGCGGTTACCTTCTTGATAGTCAAGCCAAGAGTGGCGAAAAAAATAGCCGGTATGGATGACTCCAGGGAGGGGATCAATCTTCTTTTTACCATCCCGCTGGTCTTTGCTGCCGCACTGCTCAGTTTCGCACATGGCGCAAACGACGTTGCCAATGCGGTAGGTCCGCTGGCTGCGGTGAATGATGCGTTGACAAGCCTGAAGGTCTCTGAGAAGGCTTCCATCCCTCTGTGGGTAATGGTCACAGGGGGGATCGGTATCTCTATCGGTCTGGCACTTTTCGGCCCAAGACTTATCCGTACGGTCGGCTCCGAGATCACAGAGCTTGACCAGATGCGGGCATTCTCGATCATGATGGCTGCAGCGATCACGGTGGTGATCGCTTCGCAGCTCGGACTTCCTGTCTCTTCAACCCATATCGCAGTAGGTGCGGTATTTGGTGTAGGATTTTTAAGAGAGTGGCTTGACAGCAAAAGTATGAGCGAAAAACAGCAGAAGCTCAAAGAGGAGACAGAAAAACATCATCAGATCAAAGCGGAGTTGGCAGCCTACAGCGGTGATGACTATAAGCAAAAAGTCGAACTGATGGAGGCGGAAAAAAAGCAGAAGAAAAAGGTCAAAGCGATCAAACGTGCGCTCAGAGAGAACTACGTAAAACGGGGAATGGTCAAAAGGATCATTGCCGCGTGGATCATTACCGTACCTGCAGCAGCAGCTTTATCGGCGATCATCTTCTATGTCATCAAAGGTCTTGCTTCTTAAACTTTTTTAGAGGTACTCTTAAAAGGAGAGTGCCTTCTCCTTTTCCTGCCGGCAATCTTGTCGACCTATTCAGCTCCCCTGTAATCAAAATGTAATGAGATAGAAAACTTTGTAATCAAAATGTAATCACTGCATACTAAGATTTCACTATGGAAAAAAAGAATGCAGAAATTGTGATCATTGAAGATGAAGAGGATATCCTGGAGCTGCTGGAGTATCATCTTGCCAAAGAGGGATATGATGTGACAGGATTTCTCTCCACAGAGAATGTGGAACGGTTTATGGAAGAGGAGTCTCCGGCACTCCTGATCGTTGACCGTAACCTGCCTGGGGTGGAGGGAAGCGAGTTTGTCGCCAGTATGCGTGAAATAGGATATGACACGCCCGTGATCTTCCTGACGGCGAAAGACAAGGATAGTGAGCTTGAAGAGGGGTTCAAAAGAGGAGGTGATGACTATCTCACCAAACCTTTCAATACCAAAGAGCTTCTGCTCAGAATCGAAGCCCTTTTAAGACGAAGCGGCGTGAAGCAGAGTGAAAAGCTGCGCTACAGGGATATTATCCTTGACAACCAGGCAAGAGAGCTCTATGTTGACAAGAAAAAAGTTGACCTGACCAACCTGGAGTATAAACTGCTTTACACCTTTGTCAAAAACTCGCACCAGACACTGCAGAGAGATTTTCTCCGCGATGAGGTATGGGGGGATGACAGCGACCACTTTCACGACAAGACGATCAATGTAGCGATCAACCGTCTGAAAAAGAAGATAGACCCAAGCGGAGAGAAAGGATACTTCGTCCCTATCTGGGGAGTAGGGTATAAACTTGGTTAAGGGAGGGCTCTCCTCTCCGTACTGCTTTCGTAACAATTTTGTAATCAATTTGCCCTATACTTCCGCCTCAAGTCCGGAACGGACATCTCTATGAAGGAAAGATCATGATAGTGAAAAAAATATTTACAGCGGCGCTGATCGCTTCGGTAACAGCAGTAACTGTATATGCAGAAGAGCTGAAAGGAAGAGGGGCATCATTCCCCGCACCAGTCTATAAAGTGTGGACATCAGAGTATTATAAAGCAACGGGTGTAAAGGTAAACTATACACCGACCGGTTCAGGCGATGGTGTAAAATCAATCACAAAAAGAATGGTGGATTTTGCAGGTACTGATACACCGCTGAAGCAAAAAGGACTGAAAAAAGAGAAGCTCCATATGTTCCCGACCGTTATCGGCTCTGTCGTGCTTGCCTATAACCTTGATGGTATCAAAGATGGGGAACTGAAGTTGAGCCGTAAAGCGGTCGCAGGTATCTTCAACGGTACGATCACGCACTGGGATGATCCGGCGATTGCTGAACACAATGCAGGATTAACGCTTCCTCATGAGCCTATCACGGTAGCGGTCAGAGCAGATAAATCAGGTACGACCTTTAACTTTACCTACTTTTTGAACCAGATCGATGAGCAGATCAAGGTGAGCAAAAAACCGACATGGAAAGCGAATAAGGTGATCGCAGGAAAGTCCAACTCCGGTGTCTCTGCAAACATCCAGCAGATCAAAAACTCCATCGGTTACATCGAGTATTCCTATAAGATGACGCTGGGTCTGTCGGCAGCACAGGTGGAGAACAAAGAGGGGAAATTCATCAACCCTACGCTTGAGTCATTCCAGGATGCCGCAAAATATGCAACATGGTCACCTGACAATGATTTCTATGCTGTGATCGGTGACCCGGCAGGGGCCACTTCATACCCTATCGTCGCGGCAACCTTCCTTCTCCTCCCCGAAGAGAAGCAGGCAACGAACAAACTTGTAACTAAGTTCATGGAGTGGGTATATACGCACGGAGACGCGGCAGCGGTAGAGCTCGGATATGTACCGCTTCCGGAAGAGACAAAAGATCAGATCAGAGCTTACTGGGAAGCCAAAAGGATCAGGTAAGCATCCTTAACAGCTTTGTTTGAAGTCTTTTGAGCACTCTGCTGAAGAGGACTCAGCGTCAGCGTAGGATAGGGGGCTTTGCTCACTATCCGTTCTATCTAAATAGCAGATCAGAGCATACTGGGATGCTAAAAAGATCAAGTGATCTTTGCTTTCAGGCGGTTTCTGCCGCCGGTAACAGACCTGTAATATTTTTGTAACCATTTGCCGATATACTCCGCGTTCAATAAACACGAAGGTGATGACATATGGGTGGTACACTCTTTAAAAATTTCTCATTTTTTTCTGCTACTCTCTCTTTTTTCATTCTTGTCGGTATTTTTGCCGTACTCTTTAACTACGCACAGGAAGCGTTGCAGGAGTTTGGCATCAATTTTCTTTATGGCGAGACCTGGGAAGTCGATGAGGAGGATGAGGGAGGTATCTTCGGCGGATGGATTCCGATCGTCGGTACACTGCTCAGTACCTTGATCGCCATGGTCATTGCGATACCGCTTGCGATGGGGATCGCGATTTTTTTGACGGAGATTGCCCATGAAAAGCTGGTCAAACCCGTCTCTATCGCGATTGAGCTGCTTGCAGCCATCCCGAGTATCATCTACGGGATGTGGGGGCTTTTTTATTTTGCGCCGATCGTACAGTCTACGGTAGGCGGTGATGGAGTGGGGCTGCTCACGGCAGGAATCGTACTGGCGATCATGATCATCCCGTTTATGGCCGCGATCACCAGGGATGCGATGAATACCGTGCCCCCGGTCCTCAAGGAGTCGGCGTATGCAATGGGGGCAACGACCTTCGAGGTGGTCAAGGATGTGGTGATGCCCTATGCCAAAGGCGGGATCATCGGATCGATCATCCTTGCGCTCGGACGTGCGCTCGGAGAGACGATGGCCGTAGCCTTCCTGATCGGTTCGGTGATGAGTATCCCGAGCCGTATCACTGACCCTACGACATCGATCCCGGTACTGCTGGCAAACAACTTTGCCGAAGCGCAGGACCTTGAGATTAGCGCAATGTACTACCTGGCGCTGATCTTGTTTGTGGTGAGCTTTGCCCTGATCTCTCTGGCAAAGTTCTACTTTTTTAGAAAAACGGTATAAGGAGGCACAAGGTATGAACAGACTTTTCTTGAACAAAGCGATTCTGATGCTCTCCACGCTCTCCGCTGTGATAGGGCTCGGATTCCTCCTGTGGATATTGATCACTCTGAGCTATAAGGGGATCATGAGCCTTCACTGGAGTACCTTTACCAACGACCTGGTAGAAGGGGGGATCCGCAACCTGCTTGTAGGACAGTTCACGATGGCACTGATGGCAAGTGCGATCGCCGTGCCGATCGGGATGCTCGCGGGGATCTATCTGAGAGAGTACAGCAACAACGGAAAGTTGGCAGCAGTGATGAGAAATCTCAGCGACGTGATGATGTCGGCACCTTCGATCGTCATCGGTGTGTTCGTCTTTGCGCTTCTTGTTGATCCCTTCGGCGGGTACAACGGATGGGCGGGTATCGTTGCACTGGCGATCATGATGATCCCTATCATTATCTCCACGACGGACAATATGCTCTCACTCGTCCCCCAGGAGCTGAGGGAAGCGGGAATGGCGCTTGGCGGAAGCAAGCATAAGATCATCCTTCAGATCGTTGTAAAGGCGGCAAAAGTGGGGATCACCACAGGGGTACTGCTCTCCTTCGCCCGTATCATCGGCGAGACGGCACCGCTGCTCTTCACCTCGGCAAACAACCAGTTCTTCACGATGGACCTGACCGAGCAGTTTCCCTCACTGACGGTCAGTATCTATAACCTTGCAACCTACCCCGACGAGGCAAGCAGGGAGCTGGCGTGGGCTGCATCGTTTGTCCTGACCATGGTAGTGCTTTTGATCAACCTGGTTGGCCGTTTTATCACAAGAAGTAAGAAATAAGGAAAGTTATAGAGATGACAACAGATACTATGATCATGGAAGTCAAAGACTTCTCGTTTACCTACGCAGGAGCATCATCTCCCTCGCTGAAGAAGATCAATCTTCCTATCGAAAAGAACAAGATCACTGCACTCATCGGTCCCAGCGGCTGCGGCAAATCCACACTGCTCCGCTCGATGAACCGTATCCACGATCTCTATCCCGGCAACCACTATGAAGGTGAGATCAGGCTTTATGACGGCGATGGGAAAGGGGGGAATATCCTTGAGATCAAGAAAGAGAACGATTTTATCAAGCTGCGTCAGGATGTAGGGATGATCTTTCAGAAGCCTACCCCTTTTCCGATGAGCATCTACGATAACGTAGCCTATGGGCTGAAACTGGCAGGGATCAAGGATAAAAGCGAGATCCAGGGGCGTGTTGAAAAAGCGCTTCAGGATGCTGCGATCTGGGGAGAGACCAAAGACCGCCTCAAGGAGAGTGCAATGGGACTGAGCGGAGGACAGCAGCAGAGGCTCTGTATCGCCAGAGCAGTAGCGCTTAAGCCGGATGTCCTGCTCTTCGATGAGCCAACCTCCGCGCTTGACCCCATCTCGACCGGGGCGATCGAGGAGCTTATCGCTGAACTCAAGAAGGATGTATCCATCGTGATCGTCACCCACAATATGCAGCAGGCAAGCCGTTTGAGCAACTATACTGCCTTTATGTACCTGGGGGACCTGATCGAGTATGGCAAGACCGACAAGATATTCTTGAACCCTTCGGTCAAGCTGACTGAAGACTATATTACGGGTAGATTCGGTTAAATCTACTCTCGCTGGAGACGAAGCGTAAGTGAGAGGATGAGAAGCATGAAGTCAATGAAAAAAGTGTGTCATTGATAGATTCGAAACCGCAGTGTTCGTAATCAAAGTGAAGCCACGGAAGAAAAAGGTGTTTAGCGCCTTTTCAGGAAGAAAGTGAATAAGGAGTTTGGACAATGTTACCAGGTTATAACGAAGCGAGACATGAAGTGAGAGATGCTGTTCTTGAGGTTATGAAGGATCTCTCAGTAGCCAACAAGCATACACTGGAAGCGATAGAAAAGGGAGATATCAACGGTTTGGAAGCGGCAAGAAAGCCGATCGAGGATATCGGTGAGCGTACAGAGAAGATCGATAATGACATTGTGCTTATCTTTGCAAAGTATACGCCGGAAGCCAAGGATCTCAGAGAGTTGGTCTCCTACCTCAAGATGACCTCTTCCATGAACAGGATCAGAGCCAATATCAACAACTACAGCAAAAATATGCAGTCGATGCTTGCATCAAACGATGCTGAGATCAACAAGTTTATCAAAGATTCGCTGTGTATCAACAGATGTACGGTGAATGCATTTGAGTTTACCCTGCAGATGCTGCAGTGCTTTGATGACCATGACAGAGTGCAGGACCTTGCCACACGTATCGAGGTAGAGTACGCTAAAACAGATGATATTTACTCCATGCTTGAAAAAAATATCATGGAGAAGATGGGCAGTTCCTATGCGATCACAGAAGAGTATTTCAATCTGCTCAAATATATCCGCAAAAACCTCAAGATCATCGACAGGCTGGAGAGTATCTCCGGGCGTATCATCTTTGCACGCATAGGCGGGAAGCTCTAAGCCTTCTCTCCCCTCTTTTGAGGATAATTTTTTGTAAAACCGTCAATCCTCCTTTTAGAGATTCTGCTATATAATGGGTGTATGGAAAAAAATATTGAGATTATCATTATTGAGGATGAAGAGGATATCCTTGAACTCATAGAGTACCATCTCCAGAAAGCGGGGTATGAGACAGTGGGGTTCCTCTCTACCGAAAATGTAGAGCAGTTTTTAGAGGAGGAGTCCCCCTCCCTGATGATCATCGACAGGAACCTGCCGGGGGTGGAAGGGAGTGATTTTGTATCGTACATCAGAGGATTGGGGTATGATATCCCCGTGATCTTCCTGACCGCCAAAGATCAGGAGAGCCAGCTCGAAGAGGGGTATGAAAGCGGCGGCGATGACTACATGACCAAGCCCTTCAGCACAAAAGAGCTTCTGCTTCGGGTCAAAGCACTTCTGAAACGTTCAGGGGCTTTGGCACACCAGGATAAAATCAAATACAGGGATATCACACTGGATGGGGTCAAGAAGACTGCTTTTATCAGCGGTGAGCCTGTCGCTCTGACACTGCGCGAGTTCGATCTTCTCCTTGCCTTTGTAAAGAATGCTGACAAACCATTGACAAGGGATTTCCTGCGTGAAGAGGCATGGGGCAGCGAAGGGGATGAGGTCAATGACAATGCGGTCAATGTGGCGATCAACCGCCTGAAAAAGAAGATAGATCCCACCGGAGAGAAGGGGTACTTCGTCCCGGTATGGGGAGTAGGGTATAAACTGGTCTAGGGAGTCTCCTAGGCACTGACCCTCATCAGGTTGATATACCAGTCTTCGGAGAGTTCGTTTTTTTGGATATCTGTCAATACGACTTCAAGCAGGCCGTTTGCGACCATCTCCGTACCGTAGATCTTCTCATCGGGGATTTCCAGCGCTTCGATACAGTACTCCTCCTGGGCATAGATATCATTCGCAAGTTGGGTGATATCCCATCCGTCGTCAAAC
>DSDW01000170.1 GCA_011048515.1 Campylobacterota bacterium
CTTTTATTGTATAAGATACTTTTTGTGATATGGCTTAGTCAAAACCCCAGATTCAGGTATATTTTCGGAAAAAAATGGGGAATTTACAAAAAATTGCAAAATACTATTGACAAACCAAACCCTTTTGACTATAATTGCGGTCCTTATTCAAGCAGATTGTTTGAAAAGGCAGTTCGGAGTGTAGCGCAGTCTGGTAGCGCACCTGGTTTGGGACCAGGGGGTCGAAGGTTCGAGTCCTTTCACTCCGACCATTTGTTCTTTAAGAAAGTAATAGTAAAATCATCAAGTTTATGGTGGATGTAGTTCAGTTGGTAGAGCACCAGTTTGTGGCACTGGGTGTCGCGGGTTCGAGCCCCGTCATCCACCCCATTGATAGTAGAACCACCTCATGAAGCGCTAGTAGCTCAATTGGATTGAGCATCAGACTTCGGATCTGAGGGTTAGGGGTTCGAGTCCTCTCTGGCGTACCATCAAGTATGACTTCAGCAGTCGGCTCACGTAACATGTTACGTTAAAAACTATATGATGATTTTATTATTATGTGCGTTCGTAGCTCAGCTGGATAGAGCACTCGCCTTCTAAGCGAGCGGTCTCAGGTTCGAATCCTGACGGACGTACCACTTTATATATGCGGATGTGGTGAAATTGGTAGACACGCCAGACTTAGGATCTGGTGCCTCACGGTGTGAAGGTTCGAGTCCTTTCATCCGCACCACCTTTATGTAATTCCCTCCTCAAATACAATCAATCAATGTACTTTACAAACTCAAGGTTCTTCCTAACAAAAAAAAGCACTTCTTATTTTCTCTGAATTTTTGTATAATAAGCACCAATATGTTACCTATAAAAGCAAGGGGATAGGATTATGGATAAAAATTTACTGATATTCATTGCTGTGGGTTTGGTATTTATGTATTTTGTGACGAATTTTGTCAATGATCTTCAGGAAGAAGATGAACAGCTTCAAAGTACTGCATACCAGAAAAAGCACAGTTTTGATAAATTTATGAAAACAGACAGTATAGGTCAGACCATTCTGGATGTAGCAGGCGAGAGTTCAGAGGTGCAGATCTCAGCATGGAACCAGTCAAAACTGAAACATGAACTGATAGAGTATTTCCCTGACTTTGATACGATGAAACTCTTTGCAAAAGAGAGAGTAAGGGGTGAGATACTCCATAGCAAACTCTATCAGCATATCGACAGTGTGGAAAAAAGATTCTTTTCAGGAGAGATAGATGCCGAAAAGGCGAAAAAAGAGCTGGAGACCCTTAAGTAGGAAAAACCTACTTAATAACAAGGGTTGCTCATATTGTTGCGGTCTGCATAGAGGTAGACTTCAACACGTCTGTTGAGCGCTCTGTTTGCTGCACTGTTATTGTCTACAAGTGCTTTGTCGTATGAACATCCTTTGACCTTCGGATAGCCGTTGACTGCGAGGATGTCTGCGACACTTCTTGCGCGTCTTTCTGAGAGGCGCTGGTTATACTCGTGACTACCACGGTTGTCCGTGAATCCTGCTACGCCGACAACGGTTTGAGGATATCTCTCCAGAAGCTGTGCGATCTTCTGTACTTTATATCGTGCACTTGACTGAAGATTTGCCGAGTCTGTCGCAAACATCATCTTGTCTCTGAACATAATATGTACATAGGTCGGGGTTTTGGATACGACGATATCTCTCTCCGGATCCAGCTGTGCCAATGGGTCATTTGATACACCTGTACCCAGTGCTCTTGCGACTTCATTTGCCTGCTGATCCAGACTGTATCCTATCGCACCTCCTGCAAGGGCTCCCAAAGCTGCACCTATTGCTGCTCTCTGCCCTTTGTTGTGTCCTTTGGTGTTGTATCCGATCATGGCTCCTGTCGCTGCACCTGCAAGTGCTCCGGTTTTTGTACGGTCATAGCTGCTGTCCTGTACCAGTCCTGGTTGATTGTAGCACCCGGTAAGCAAAAATGCTGCCAGGGTAGAAGCGAGTAGGGGTTTAGTAAATTTCATGATTTTCTCCTTTGATCTTTTTATTGCCAGCCGCCGTCTTCTACAGGCTCTGGATTTCGGTTATCTACGGCATTACCTATGGCACCGCCTGCCAATGCGCCTGCAGCGGCACCCAAAGCTGCATTTCTGCCTTTGTGACGGCCTGATACATTGTAGCCTATGACTGCGCCTGCTACTGCACCTGTGGCTACACCTGTCTGTGTTGCATTGCGTGGTACAGCTTCTGTACCGGTACATCCGCTTACTATTACTGCCGCTGCCATAGAGAGGGCAGCAGTTTTCACCATCTGTTTCTTCATTCCAGATTCACTCCAATGATATATTTTAAAGCAATTATAGCATAAGAGTGTGGTGGAATTGTGTTATTTGGAGGGAGGGGTGACAATTTTTTCATGCCACTCATAGAGGGTCTTTTCAAAGCCAATCTGTTGGGTATGGTAGAAGGATTTCGGACGGACAAGATACTCTTGGGGAACCCATCCTCCGTAGCTGTGCGGATAGAGGTAGTGTTTTGCATGGGTTTTGATGTGGTCAGGGATGGGATCGATATCTCCTTCTTTGACTGCCTTCTGTGCACGGTTGATCGCTTCATAGGCACTGTTTGATTTGGGTGAAGAAGCGAGGTAGATCACCAGTTGGCTCAGCGAGATGCGTGCCTCCGGATACCCGATATGTTTCACGATGTTGAGGGTGGAGCTTGCGAGGTTGAGTGCATGGGGATTGGCATTTCCGATATCTTCAGAAGCAAGTATCGCCAGCCGTCTGGCGATAAACTCTGCGGGTTCTCCCCCTTCAATGAGTCGTGCCAGATAGTAGAGCGCTGCATCGATATCCGAACCCCTGATACTCTTGATCATCGCCGATGTCAGCTCATAGTGGCTTTCGCTCTCGCTGCTTCCGGCCTGCATCGCATGCGGACGGATCTGCTTGAGCACCTGAAGGGTGATCCCTCCGGCGATATGAGCGCTTTCAATAAGGTTGAGCGCGGCCCTCAGGTCTCCGCCAGAGGAGAATACCGCATACTCCAATGCCTCCTCATCGATGGCGATATCCTCTTTCCGGATCACCTGGCGCAGGTAGGCTTTCATCGAGGCAGGATCGATAGAGCTTAGTTCAAAAAGGTGCGAACGTGAACGCATCGCCGCGGTGAGCGAGTAGTAGGGGTTTTCCGTCGAGGCACCGATGATCAGCGCCGCCTGGGCCTCCATAAAGGGGAGAAGTACCTCCTGCTGGTTCTTGCTCAGTCTGTGGACCTCGTCGATAAAAATGAGGGGTTTCTGCAAAGCATGTGCATAGGTCTTAAATATCGTCCGAAGCTCTTCGATCTTCATTGTGGTGGCATTGAGCTCATAAAAGGGTCTCTCCAGTGCAGAGGCGATGACTCTGGCCAAAGTGGTCTTGCCGCACCCCGGGGGTCCATAGAGAAAGATATGCGAGAGTGCATCGTTTTCGATCATTTTGCGAAGTATGGCATTCTTGCCAAGCAGACGCTCCTGTCCAATGATCTCATCTAAAGTTTTGGGACGGTAGTTCAGTGCAAGTTTCAACATTATTTAAAGCGCTTAAATGCCTCTTTGACCTCTTTTTTAAACTCGGAAAGTGAATCAGATGCATCTTTCTCTTTTTTGCCTTTTTTGCCCTGTTTCTGCGTATTAAACTCATTTTTTTCCGCAATGATCGCATTTTTCTTTTTACGCTTCATAAACTCGTGGAGGTCATCATACTCCTTGCGCGAGAAGTAGCGTGTTTTGTTCTCGGGAAGATTGTTGAGATCCACCCCACCGTAGGAGACACGTTTGAGGTCCAGTATTGTCGCGCCGAAGTGTCCAAAGAAACGTCTCAGCTCACGGTTTTTCCCCTCCTTGATGGTCACGCGCAGTTTGGTAAAGTTCTTCCCCTGGCTGCGTATCTCATAATACGCAAAAGGGGCAAACTCCATCGAGGTGATCTTGCTCTTTTCGTGGGCACCTGCACGGGCATCATCAAGAACAAGACCCTCCTGCATCGCCTGCATCATCTCTTCTGTGATCGGCTTGTCGATCTTGATGTTGTAGGTACGGTCGAGAGGACTCTCCATCAGGGCCTGCGCGACCTCCGGGGAGTCCGTAAGCAGCAAAACACCTTCTGAAGCATAGTCGAGCCTTCCCACAGGGATAAAGTGTCTGTATTTGCCCGGAAGCTTGTGGTAGATCGTCGTTCTGCCTCTGTCATCCTTTTTGGTCACCAGTACCCCTTTGGGCTTGTTGTAGACAACCATGGTGACTTCGCCGGTCTGGCGTTTTTTGAGCAGTTTGCCCTTGATGTAGATCTTGTCATCCTCTTTGACCTCATAGGCAAAGTCTTTGATGATTTTTTTATCCAAAGTGACTTCGCCTTCTTCGATCAGTTTGTCGGCTTCCCTTCTTGAGTATCTGGTATTGTGTGAAATGTATTTGTTGAGTCTCATAGTGTTTTCCTTATGGCCTCTACAAAACAAAGCTCTGTAGAGTATGCTGGGGCTCTCTCCTCTCTGGCATTAGCCTTTGAGAAGCAGCCGTTTTTAGTTACTTTTAATGCCTGCATTGACAAGATCATGGATGTGAAGTACACCGATGATTCTGTTTGCGTGATCAGTGATGGGAAGCAGTTGGATACGTTTTGTCTCGATAATCTCGAGCGCATCGCTTGCAAGCAGTTCCGTATCATGGTAGCTTGTGGGGTGCAGTGTCGCATAGGTGATCGCAGGGTAGTTCAGGTCAAAATCTTTTTTCATAAGCGCGCGCCTAAGGTCGCCATCGCTCAAGAGGGCTTTGAGCACGCCATTCTGATCGACGATCAGCACGGTCCCCATTTTCCCTTCGCTCATCACGACGACGGCCTCTTTCAGTGTTGTCTCTTCGCTGATGACCGGCAGGTTCTCTGTCTGCATCAGGTCCCTGATCTTCACAAAAAGTTTTTTGCCAAGAGTTCCACCGGGGTGAAACGAGGCAAAATCCTCATGCTTGAATCCTCTTTTTCTCATCAGTGCCACGGCGAGAGCGTCACCGATGGCCATAGTGAGGGTAGTAGAGGTGGTCGGTGCCGCACCCAGGGGGCAGGCCTCTTTTTCTACTGAGATATCCAAAAAGACATCGCAGTAGTGCCCCAAAGAAGAGTCAGGATTGCCCGTCAGGCCGATCAGCGGGATATCAAAGCGTTTGATATGCGGGAGTATCTTGGTAAGCTCTTCGCTCTCACCGCTGTTGCTGATCGCCAGCACGGAGTCTCCGTAACTGATCATCCCCAGATCACCGTGCAGTGCCTCTGTAGGATGAAGAAAGAAACTGGAGGTTCCTGTACTTGCAAACGTGGCAGCCATCTTTGCGCCCACCAGCCCGGATTTGCCCACACCGGTGATAATGAGTTTTCCCGTGGTGCCGTAGATCAGCTCGATAGCATCCAGAAAGTGCTGATCAAGACGCTTGGATGCCTTTAAGAGTGCATCTGCTTCGATCTGAAAAGTCTCTTGTGCAATTTTGATAAGATCCATACTACTACTTTTGAAGATTTTATAGGATTATAGCATATTTAGACCTCACGAGGAGGTCCGGTTTATACGATGAAGATCGTCGGGATGATGAGAGGATAACGTTTTTTCGTACGGATCACGTGTTTTCTGATCACATTTCTGATGTTGTTCTCCACATCTTTGTGGTTCTTGAGCGATTCGGGCTTGAGATTGAGAAGCACGGTTTCGATCAGCTCTTCGATCTCTTTTTGGAACTTTTTGCTCTCTCTTTCAGATACTAGTCCGTGCGTGGTAATGACCGGTTTGCCGACGACCTTCTGGTTCTCCTGCGAGATCTGCGCTGCCACGTTGATGATCCCGTCTTCAGCCAGTTTCTGTCTGTCGAGTACAACATCATCCTCGATCTGCAAATTGTTCTGGTTGTCGATATAGGTTTTGCCGCTTTTAACCGTTTTGACCTTCTTGAGGTACTTCGGCGTGATCTCTATCTGGTCTCCGTCGCTCATCAGAAGGATATTTCTCTCATCCACGCCGCACTCTACGGCTGTTTTCGCATGTTTGGCGATATGGTTGTACTCTCCGTGTACCGGCAGGAAGAACTTTGGCTGAACCAGTCTGAGTATCAGTTTTTGTTCCTCCTGTGAAGCGTGTCCGGAGACATGGATATCGCTGAACTCTTTGTAGCGTACCGTACAGCCTGCTTTCATCAGTTTGTTCATCAGGCTTGATACTGAGGCTTCGTTGCCCGGGATCGCCGAAGCGGAGATGATGACCGTATCATTGGGCTTAAGCTTGATATGGCGGTGCTCATCGGTAGCCATACGGTTGAGCGCAGCCATCGTCTCTCCCTGGGACCCTGTCGTGACGATCAGGATCTCGTCATCCGGGTACTTTGGGATCTCATGTACTTCGATGAAATGTCTATCATCGATATCCACATATCCAAGCGCACGGTTGGTTTCAACGTTGCGCTCCATAGACCTTCCGATCACACAGATCTTTCTTCCGTACTCTACAGCACGCTGCATCGCCTGGAAGATACGGTGGACGTTGGAGGAGAAGGTGGACATGATCACCCTTCCTTTAGCCAGGTCGAAGAGGGTGTCAAAGGTTTTTCCTACGACGGTTTCACTCTTGGTAAATCCCGGTTTGTGCGAGTTGGTGGAGTCTGAGAAGAGACAGAGTACCCCTTTCTCTCCATAGTGGGCGAAACGCTGCAGGTCTGTGGTAAATCCGTCTACCGGCGTATGGTCGATCTTGAAGTCCGCAGTGTGTATCAGGATCCCCGCCGGTGTCTCGATAGCAATTGAGCAGGCATCGATAATGGAGTGTGTGACGTGCATCCACTCGACCTTGATATCACCGATCTCATACTGTTGTCTTTTGGTGATGTAGCGGAAGTAGCTTCTATCTGCCTTCAGCCCATGCTCATTGAACTTGTTCTCGATCATTGCCAGCGCAAGCGGTGTTGCATAGATAGGGAACTTCAGCTCTTTGAAAAGATACGGTACTGCACCGATGTGGTCTTCGTGGCCGTGCGTGATGACGATCCCTTTGATCTTGTCTTTGATGGTATGCAGGTAGCTGAAATCAGGTACGAGGATATCTACGCCGTGCATGCTCTCATCCGGGAAGCTCATCCCCACGTCGATGATGATCGCCGATGTCTCTGTCTCGAGTACGGCCATGTTCCCGCCGATCTCACCGAGTCCTCCAAGCGGCGTAAACCTTACCTTGTTCTTGTTGCCTAGATCGATCTTTTTCCACGGCTGCATTCTCTGGTGCTGCAGTCTCATGTTTTCATCGATAGATGCACGCATCTCCGCATTGACCGTAGTAGGGTTCTTTCTTTTATTGTTTCTGCTCTTCGCGCTTGGTTGGCGGTTTTTTGCCGGGCGGTTTTTGTTCTGTCCCTCTTTTTGCGGTTCACTCTCTGGGCGGGCCGGTTTATTGGATCCTGGTCTGTTGTTTGAGCCCGGTCTTCTGCCGGAGGTGTTTCTCTGCTGCGGTCTTCTGTTTTGGGTTTTCTCTTCAGGCTTGTCGGCTCTGTTGCCATCTACCTCTCTGGGGGCCTCATTTCTGTTGGGCTGAGGCTTCTGCTGGTTACCCTGTCTATGGGGATTAGGCCTTCTGTTTCTCTGTGTTGGCTGACCTTGCTTTTGATTGTCGTTGTTTTGGTTCTCGTTCATCTAGATTATCCTTCAATGCATTATATAAGTGATGATAAATAGATGTCTCAACTTCATGAGGCCGTAGATTGGAGTCTAGTTCCTGTTGGATAAAAGTTTCTGCTACCAATGCCTTGGAAAAACGAGCTGTGAGGTTTTTTGAGAGCTTTTTGCGGGGCTGTGCGAAGGCAACCCGTAAAAATGCTTCAAAACCCTCATCATCTCTGGTTTCGTTTTTCTCTATTAAAAGTACTGCCGAGGTCACTTTCGGCGGCGGAACAAATGCTTCGGGCTCAACCTCGAAACATACGTGTGCATCCCCCACGCTGTCGGCCAGGACGGAGAGGGCAGAAAATGCTTTCTCCCCGGCCTTTGCCGCAAACTTGTCAGCGACCTCTTTTTGAACCATGACCAAAATAGATCGGCAGTGTTCATCTTTCAGTGCTTTTAATATGATATTGGTGGCAATATAGTAAGGCAGGTTTGCTACAAGATGATAGGGTTCATCCAGAAGCTTCCCCGACTCCCAACGCTCAAGCACATCCCCACAACGAAGTTCAAAGCGACCGTCGTGGATCGACTCTTTGAATTCATTGTTCAGATGCTCGCATAATCTTTTATCAACCTCAAATGCTGTGACATTGCGAACTTTTACAAGTTCTTTGGTTAAATCACCTAATCCAGGCCCGATCTCTGCGACTTTTAAGTCGTCATCGGGCATCGATTGGATGATCTTGTGAATATAGATATTGTTCTTTAGAAAGTTCTGTCCAAACTTTTTCTCGGCAAAACCAGCTAAGTCTTCATGAATCATACTATAATCAACCTTTATATTTCCCTATTACTCTTAGAGAACTTTCTTTCTTTTTGATAAAAGGTGAGAAAGGAATTCCCACTTTGAGATAATTTTTGTATAATTCTACCATAATAAAGGATAATATGATGGATTATTTTGCAAAACGTATTTCTATCATTACAGAACGCCTGATGAACAAAGTCCATCAGACTACGCTGACACTGTGTCCACTTCAGCAGTGGGCTCATGCGACTGGTCGCATTTAATTTTAAAGGATATTGAGTGGATTATTTTGCTAAGCGTATTATTCCCTGCCTGGATGTGGATGGCGGCCGTGTGGTGAAAGGGGTGAATTTTGTGGGCCTGCGCGATGCAGGTGACCCCGTCGAAGTCGCAAGGCGTTACAACCAGGAGGGTGCGGATGAGATCACATTTCTGGATATCGGTGCAAGCCATGAGGGCAGAGATACGATCGTAGATGTGGTGAAAAAAGTTGCCCGCGAGGTTTTCATCCCGCTTACTGTAGGGGGAGGGATCCGGGAGCTTCAGGATATCTATAACCTTTTGAACGTAGGATGCGACAAGGTGAGTGTGAACTCCGCGGCGATCAAGCGTCCTGCGTTTATCGAAGAGGGCGCAAAGCGTTTCGGCTCCCAGTGTATCGTGGTCGCGATCGATGCAAAACAGGTAGGTGAAGATCAGTGGCATGTCTTCACACACGGCGGACGTAACGATACCGGTATCGATGCAGTGGAGTGGGCCAAAGAAGCCTATAACAGGGGGGCGGGCGAGCTGCTTGTCACCTCGATGGATGCGGATGGTACCAAGGCCGGATTTGACAATCGCCTGAATGCCAGGATCTCCGATGCGGTCAATATTCCCGTCATCGCCTCAGGCGGGGCAGGGACGATGAAGCATATCGAAGAGGCCTTTACGATCGGACATGCCGATGCGGCACTGGCGGCTTCCATCTTCCACTTCAGGGAGATCGATATCATGGACCTCAAGCGCTACCTTAAATCACATAATATCCCGGTGAGACTCCAGTGATCATTTGTGCAGGAAAGATCGAGACGTTTCACTTTGCTACCCCGGTAGGAATAGGCATGACCGATGTCTCCATCAACCTTACAAGGCTCTGCATAGAGAAGAGGCCGGAGTTTCTTCTGTTCATAGGAAGTGCAGGAAGCTACGGCGAAAAAAAGATCTTTGAGATCATCGAGTCCAGGAGTGCGTGCAATATAGAGAACAGTTTTCTGGACGCCCACTCCTATACACCGATCGACAATGTAGTGTCTGCTGCTGAAGATGTTTCACGTGAAACACGTCAAGCAGACGACAATAGTTTGTCGTCTGTAGTGTTGAAACCGGAACGGTGGAGCGAAGCGACCCGTGAAGGCAGGGGAACACTTGTGAACTGCTCCAACTATATCACCGCAAACAGTCGCTATGCAAAAGAGTATCTGAAAAAAAATATCCATCTGGAAAATATGGAGTTTTATGCCGTCCTGAAAGTGGCGGAGAAGTTCGGTATTCCCGCAGGAGGGGTGTTTGTCGTGACCAACTATTGTGATGAGCATGCCCACGAAACATTCAAAAAGAACCATAAAGAGGCGACGCAGAGACTTGCCGCCTATATGAATCATAAAAATAAAGAGTTGAGAATATAACCATGCAAGAAAAGAAGATCATCCAGGACTATACCAAAGAGGAGCTTGCCGATTTTATCAAGCCGGCATTCCGTGTCAAGCAGATCTATACCTGGATCTACCATAAGTATGTAGAGAGTTTTGAAGAGATGAAGAATCTTCCCAAAGAGATGAGAGAACAGCTCGATGCAGAGTATACGCTTACCCCGCTCAAGACGGTGATGGTCCAAAACTCCAAAGACGGCAGCCGTAAATACCTCTTTGAACTGCATGACGGGCATACGGTCGAAGCGGTACTTCTTTTGATGAGAGAGAAAGAGTACCATGAGGATGGGAGCTTGAAACACCACGAACGCTACACGGTCTGTATCTCTTCCCAGGTAGGGTGCAAGGTGGGGTGTGCTTTCTGTCTGACCGCAAAGGGCGGATTTATGCGCGATCTGACACCCGGAGAGATCGTAGAGCAGGTGAGGCTGATCAAAAGGGATAATGATATAGATGCCAACCGCCGTGTCAATCTTGTTTACATGGGAATGGGGGAACCGCTTGACAACCTTCCGGCAGTTGCCAAAGCTGTCAAGATATTTGCCGATCCCGACGGGATGGCGATCTCGCCGAACCGGCAGACGATCTCCACTTCAGGCCTCAGCTCCAAGATCGAAAAGCTGGGCAAAATGGACCTTGGCATCAACCTGGCAATCTCGCTGCATGCGGTGGATGATGCCCTGCGTCAACAGCTGATGCCGATCAACAAGGCGTACAATATCAAGTCGATTATCGATGCGGTCAAAAACTTCCCTGTCAATGCCAGAAAACGGGTGATGTTCGAGTATCTTGTGATCAAAGATGTCAACGATGACATCGAATCAGCCAAGAAGCTGATAGCCCTCCTGGAAGGGATCAAGGCAAAAGTAAACCTAATCTACTTCAACCCGTACGGCGGTACGGAGTTCAAGAGGCCTGAAGAGAAAGATATGGTCGCCTTCCAGGAGTATCTGACCAAACGCGGACTGCTCTGCACGATCAGGGAGTCCAAAGGACTGGATATCTCTGCGGCCTGCGGACAGCTCAGAGAGCAGGAATTGGAAAATAACAGTAAAGGAGAGTAGAGATGGGTATGTTGGATCTGGCATTATTGGGGATCATTATTGTGGTAGCTGCGATCGGCGTAGGCTGGTTTATTTATGAGTCGAGGAAATAGGAGAATAGGAGAATAGGAGAATAGGGAGCAGGGAGAAATTAGAAATTAGAAATTCGTGTTTCGTGTTTCGTGTTTCGTGTTTCGTGTAGGTCGGGGTGTCCCCACCCCGACAACAATCTCGTCATTCCGGACTGGATCCGGAATCCACAGTCGCAAAGCGACATCACCCATCACCCATCACCCATCACCCATCACCAATTTCTAATTTCTAATTTCTAATTGGCAGCCCAAGCTGCGCTCACTGCTCCCTATTAAACCGTCTCTCTTCTTTCGGGTGGATATACTTTTTCATCGCTTCAAAATCCACCTTGCTTTCGATATGAAACCGTGCACCATATTCCAATGTCAGGCTTTGTGCATGCAGCAGAAGGCGGGAGGCACCATGCTCCACCAGACGTTCTTCCGGGGTCTGTATAAAGTCAAGATAGTTGCTGGTAGCCTCAAAGGTTGCTCCGTAGATCGGGTCACCCAGAATGGGATGTTTCACGTGAAACAAATGTATCCGTATCTGATGTGTTCTTCCGGTATGGGGATAACAGGCGATCAGCGTTGCATCCAGTTTTTCATCATATTTCAGCGGGACAAAATCAGTGTGGGATGGCTTACCGTGTATTTGATCGACAAAGACTTTATGCTTGGTGACATCATAGTTGCCATTGACCAGGATCGGTTCTGTGACACTGAAGGGTTCGGTAAGTTTGCCGTCAGCCCAGGCAAGATAGGATTTTTTGATCGTTTTGTTCTCAAAAGAGCTTTTCAGAAAGGTTTCTGCCTCTTTGTGTTTGCTTGCCAGCAGCAGCCCAGAAGTTTCCATGTCGATACGGTGTACGGCATTGGCATCATCCCCCGCATGCGCTCTGATCTCATCCAGCATGGAGTAGGGGGTAGACATGGTATTGGGATGGACCAGAACGCCTGAAGGTTTTTCAAATACCATAAAATCCTTGTTGTGAAAGAGCGGCGTTTCTCCCTGTGGATCAGGACGGAAAAAGACCATCTCTATCTCTCCCTGAATGGTGGTTCCGGGGCGGTACATCGACTCGCCGTTGATCAGGATACGTCCTTTGGAGATGTGTCTTTGTGCTTCGCCCTGGGTATAGCCCAGGGTACGCATCACATAGACAAAGGCTTTGGTCGGTTCATCGATAGTGAATTTCTCTTTTACAAATGGCATAGGATATTGCTCGTCATTCTGAACTTGATCCAGAATCTCCTCCAGTCAAGCAAAGCTGCGCTGAAGGTGTCTAATGAGATCCTGAAACGAGTTCAGGCTGACGGCTCCATTGAATGAATTTAGACGAATGTAACTGCAATTTTGATAGAATAATACCAAAATTTCAGAGCAGGATATTTGTAATGGTAGAAAGATACGCAAGACCGGAGATGGCAGAGAAGTGGACACAGCAGGCACGCTATGCAGCATGGCTTGAAGTAGAAAAAGCAGCAGTAAAAGCCTGGAACAAGCTTGGGCTGATCCCTGACGAAGATTGTGAAAAGATCGTAAAGAATGCTGCGTTTTCAGTCGAGAGGATTGAAGAGATCGAGGCGGTTACCAAACACGACCTGATCGCATTCAATACCAGTGTATCCGAATCATTGGGTGAAGAGTCGAGATGGTTCCACTACGGTATGACCAGTTCGGATGCGGTCGATACCGGTGTGGCGCTACAGATGAGAGACTCGTTAAACCTCATTATTGAAGATGTGAAGATGCTGATGGCGTCGATCAAAAAGAGAGCCGAGGAGCACAAGTTCACACTTATGGTCGGAAGAAGCCACGGGATTCATGGTGAACCGATCACCTTCGGTTTGACATTGGCGGTCTGGTATGATGAGATGGCAAGACACCTCAAAAACCTTAAGGAGACAATGGAGGTGATCTCTGTGGGGCAGATCAGTGGTGCCATGGGGAACTTTGCGCACGCGCCGCTTGAGCTTGAAGAGTATGCGATGGCCGAACTGGGACTCAAACCTGAGCCTTGTTCCAACCAGGTAGTGCACAGGGATAGATATGCAAGACTTGCGACCGCTTTGGCACTCATGGCCTCTTCTGTTGAAAAGTTTGCCGTGCAGGTGAGACATCTGCAGAGGACCGAGGTCTATGAAGCCGAGGAGTATTTTGCAAAAGGGCAGAAAGGCTCTTCTGCGATGCCGCACAAAAGAAACCCGATCCTGACAGAGAACATCACCGGCCTTGCAAGAATGATCAGAGCATACGCTATCCCTGCGATGGAAAATGTCGCGCTCTGGCACGAAAGAGATATCTCCCACTCTTCCACGGAGAGATTCTGGCTGCCTGATGCATTTATCACTGCAGACTTTATGCTTCACCGCATGAACAGTGTGATCGCCAACCTTACGGTAATGCCTGAAAATATGATGAAAAACCTGAACCTGACAGGCGGGCTGGTATTCTCGCAAAGGGTACTGCTTGAGCTTCCAAAAGCGGGTGTCAGCAGAGAAGATGCCTACCGGATCGTACAGAGAAATGCGATGAAGGTCTGGGAAGAGATCCAGCACGGAAAACCGACAACCAATGAAAACGGAGAGTCTCTCTACCTTGGACACCTTTTGGCGGACGAGGAGCTCAGAAGCAAACTCAGCGAAGCGCAGATCAGAGAGTGTTTCAACTACGACTACTATACGAAAAACGTTGACGCGATCTTTCAAAGGGTCTTCGGCAAATAGGCCGTAACAGGGGAATCATATCCCCCTGTTACGGCCTAGAGATCTCTCCGGGAAAACGCTCCGGATGATGATCTTTTCTTCTTTTTTATTCCCCGTTTTTTCCCTCTTTTGTGCGTGACTGCCTGTTTGGCGTGAAAAGGAAAAAGTATCATCAAAGCTTATAAAAAAAATGCCTAAAAATGATACATGGTTTCATAGTTCTGCAAGCACAAATTGAGTAAAATCGGATTTAATATTACTGCACAGCACAGAACTCTTTTTAAGAAAAAACATGAGAAGACCATGTGTTGTCAATTACTCTGTGTTACCTCAGTTACAGTAAAAAAGTTAAATATTTCAGGAGTCAAAATGGTCAGAGTTGTAAAACGAAACAGAAGAGTAGAGACACTGGATGTATCGAAGATCCAGAAGTATACATCTGCAGCGATCGAAGGGCTGGACGGTGTGAGCCAAAGCGAGCTGGAAGTGGATGCGAAATTACAGTTCCGTGATATGATCCATACAAAAGAGATCCAGAAGACACTGATCAAAACGGCAGTTGACAAGATCGATATTGACAGGCCGAACTGGACCTTTGTGGCTGCCAGACTTTTCCTCTATGATATCTATCACGTCGCAACCGGCTTTACAGGATATAACCACCTTCGCGAATATTTTGAACGGGGAGAGAGAGAAGGGCGTATCGTACTGGGATTGAAAGAGAAGTATGACCTTGATGACCTCAATGCCTATATCAAGCCCGAACGCGACCTTCAGTTTACCTATCTGGGGATCAGGACGCTCTACGACAGATATCTGATCAAGGACAGGGAGGGCAATCCTATCGAGCTTCCGCAGCAGCTCTTTATGGCCGTTGCGATGTTCCTTGCCCAAAACGAGTTTGACTGTCAGACATGGGCAAAGAAGTTCTATGATATCCTGAGCAAGTTCGAGGTCATGGCCGCAACACCTACGCTCTCAAACGCACGTACACCGAGACACCAGCTCAGCTCCTGCTATATCGGATCGACCCCGGACAACATCGAGGGGATCTTTGACGGATTCAAAGAGATGGCGCTCCTCTCAAAATTCGGCGGCGGGATCGGTTGGGACTGGTCGCTGGTACGCGGCATGGGATCCTATATCGACGGGCATAAGCATGCGGCAGGGGGTATCGTGCCGTTTTTGAAGATCGCCAACGATGTAGCGATCGCGGTAGATCAGCTCGGTACACGTAAAGGTGCGATCGCTGTCTATATAGAGCCGTGGCATGTGGATGTGAAAGATTTCCTCGATCTCAAAAAGAACTCAGGGGAGGAGCGCCGCAGGGCACACGATCTCTTCCCGGCACTTTGGCTGAACGACCTCTTTATGAAGCGCGTGGAAGAGGATGCACAGTGGACGCTCTTCGATCCTTTTGAAGTTTCGGAGTTGACAGAACTTTACGGAGACGCGTTTGAGGCACGCTATATCGAACTGGAAAACTCTGATGCGAAGATCACCAGGGAGGTGATCTCGGCAAAAGGACTTTGGAAACATATCCTCAGAAGCTACTTTGAAACCGGAAGCCCTTTCCTGACATTCAAAGATGCTGCCAACAGAGCGAACCCCAACAAGCATGCAGGGGTGATCAGAAGCTCCAACCTCTGTACGGAGATCTTCCAGAACACGGCACCAAACCACTACAAGATCAAGTTGACCTTTGAAGACGGTACTGTGGCGACCTATGAAGAAAATGAGATAATCACTGTTGACAGTGGGATGACAAAGCCTGCCAAGAAGGTAACGGCGATGGACAGCCTGAATGGAAAACAGGTATGGATCACGGATAAAGAGAAGAGTGACGGGGATACCGCTGTATGCAACCTTGCCTCGGTCAACCTCGGACGTGTCAACACCCCGGAAGATATCGCTAGAGTCGTCCCGACAGCAATGCGTATGCTTGACAACGTCATCGACCTGAACTTCTATCCTTTGGCAAAAGTGAAAAAGACCAACCTGAAAACAAGAGCGATCGGCCTTGGTGTGATGGGTGAAGCACAGATGCTTGCCGAAGCGGGCGTACACTGGGGAAGTCATGCACACTTTGAGAAGATCGACGAGGTGATGGAGGCGATCTCCTATCATGCGATCCGCGCCTCTTCCGATCTTGCGCTGGAGAAAGGGAAATATCCGCTGTTTGAAGGTTCGGACTGGTCCAAAGGGATACTTACGATCGACAAAGCGAACGAAGCGGCATGCAAGCTGGTAGACAGAGGAGGGCTCTTCGGGTATACCTTTGACTGGGCAGGGCTGAGAGAGAAGGTTAAAACAGACGGTATGCGAAACGGATATCTGATGGCCGTTGCACCGACCAGTTCGATCTCTATCCTGACAGGGACGACCCAGGCGATCGAACCGGTCTACAAACGCAAATGGTTCGAAGAGAATCTCTCCGGGCTGATCCCCGTGGTCGTGCCAAACCTCTCTCCCGAGACCTGGTCATACTACACCCCTGCCTATGATCTGGACCAGAGGGTTCTGATCCGTGCAGCGGCGATCCGCCAGAAGTGGATCGATCAGGGGCAGTCGCTCAATATCTTTATCACGCTTGACAAGGCGAGCGGCAAGTATCTCAATGATATCTATATGGATGCATGGAAGTTTGGCCTGAAGTCGACCTACTATCTGAGATCCCAATCTCCGGAGTCCTCCAATGATGTGGAAGACAGATCGCTGGAGTGCGTGGGGTGTCAATAGGAGATAGTAAGTAGTAGGGAGCAGGGAGCAAAAAATAAAGCCCTGACCCTACACATCCATTTTGCCGGCAACCATATCGCGTAGGGTGGGTTTGCCAACCCACTGGAATTCAGGGAATGGTTGCATCAATCAGAGGTTGGTCCCGTAGAACGAATTTAATCACTGCGTGGGCTTGCAAACCCACCCTTGTATAATGCCAAAGTAGACAAAGAAGTTCTGAAAAGAGATAAAATGTCTACAAAGGATTAAGGGTAAACCGTCCCACCCTAAAGCATTGAAATAGTCAAAGATACTAAA
>DSDW01000145.1 GCA_011048515.1 Campylobacterota bacterium
ACTTATCACTTATCACTTATCACTTATCACTTATCACTTATCACGAATCTCATAATGCAGCTTCAACCCCTCATCGGTCATCACAAAGCCTGAGATCATGATCTTCCCTTCGTGGACCATCTGGTGGTGCTGTTTGCAGAGCGGGATGAGATTGTACTTGTGGTTCTTGTGAAAGTGGTCGATGTGGCCTGTCTCTGTGGCCTCTCTCTGCTCCGCGATATGGTGGACATCCTCCACGGGGGCATCGCAGAGGGCACATTTGCCCAGGTAGAGCTCTTTGTTGTACTTGCTGCGCTTCTGGCGGCTGAGGCGTTTGATATCGCTCTGTGAATGGTTCAGGTTCTCCCTGATCTCCTGCGCAGTTTTGAGGAACTCTTTGTCCATATGGAGGGATTTGGCAAACTCCAGGCCATAAAGGCTGTCGCCCATCCCCAGCTGCAGCACACGGTTGTAGATCAGCCGGTCTTGCTCGTCATCGTACTGGATGCCCAGGTGGAGGAAGATCAGGTGTTTGAGCCCCCGGAGGTTGGGGATCTCCCCCAGCTGGTGCAGGTGGGTAGCGAAGATAAAGGTCGAACCCAGGGAGATCAGTCTGAGGATCGATGCCGAGACGATCGCCAGCGCCGATTCGGTCTCGGTCCCCTGGGAGATCTCATCGCCGAGGATCAGTGAACGCGCATTGGCACGGTTGAAGATGTTTTTGAGCTCCATCATCTCGACACTGAAGGTTGACAACCCTTTGTAGAGGTTGTCTTTGGAGACAATACGGGTAAAGAGCTTGTCATAGAGCCCGAAGCGCAGTTCCACAGCGGGGACGAAGAATCCTGCCTGCGCCAGGATGACGCTCAGCCCGATGCTCTTCATCAGAGAGGATTTGCCCGAGGAGTTGATCCCGTAGAGGAGGATGCCCAGGACATCTTCGCCGTTGCTTGCATTGAGCGTGATGTGGTTGTGGACGGTGCCGTTGTTGGCCCCCAGGAAGATATCATTGGGGACATAGATCCCCCGTTCGTCATTGGCCTCGATGATCGGGTGGCGAAGGCCGATCGCCTCATAGAAGTTCCCCTCTTCGATGATCGGGCGGGTCAGGTTCATGCTCTGGGCACACTTGGCATTGGAGATCGCCACATCGATGTTGGCGATAAAGGCGATGAGCCGTTCAAGGAGCAGTGAAAAGCGGTTCTCAAGCAGGTTGAGGCTCTCGATATAGCGCTGTTTGACCAGGGAGACCAGCTGCACCTGCGAGGTTTCATAGTTGCGCGTGATCTCCTCAAAGAGCGGCGCCTGTACCTTGGCGGCATTTTTGAGGTGCTTATAGGAGAAGTCCCTGAAGAAGTGGTGCTCGTTGTCAATCGTGACAAAGGAGTCCCTGAGCGCTTTTTCGATCAGCGTAAAACGGTTCTTGGTGAGGCTGAGGAAGTACCCCTCGCTCTCCAGGTAGCTGACCGTGGTATATTTTGTCGTACCGCCCAAAAGCTTCTCTCGTTCAAAAAGCGACTCCACATGCGCCGCGACCCGCTCCATCTTGTCAATCTCCTGCTCCTGCCCCTTGACAATCGTGTCAATGGCAGGGTAGACACCCTGTCTGAAGATGTTGTCATTGATCTGTTCGATCCTGAACTTCGCACAGGTATCCAGGTCAAAGGTCTCTTCGAGGACCGTCGCCATCTCCCGGACTTCGTCATAGAGTTTCGCATCGATCTCCAGCCCGCCGGATTGCGCATCTTCGATCAGTCTGAGTATCGACTCGAGGGACATGGAGATATAGGTCAGCTCCACGGGGTGGAGTTTGCGCAGCTTGATACGGCGCGTGATACGCTCAAGGTCGTAGATCTGCTTGAGATGCGTCTCGAAACGGTCGATGCCCGGCAGGAGCTGCTCGGTGAGATCATAGCGCTCCTCAAGCAGCGCTTTGTCGCAGATGGGGTTGAGAAGGCGCTCTTTGAGCAGGCGTTTGCCGAAGGCGGTGGAGGTCTTGTCGATCAGGTCAAGCAGGGTGACATCGCCGGGATCGCGCGAGATGACCGAGAGCTGCTCCATGGCGTTGTTGCCGATATACATATAGCGGTTGGAGCCCAGGAACTGGGGTTTGTTCATCTTCTCGATGATGCTCTCGTCATGCTCGATAATGAAGTCGATCAGGATCGCCAGCGCTTCTGTGGTGTAGGGGTGCCGCTCCAGATCCAGGTACTCGATAGCGCTCAGAAAGGAGTTGATCCCGAAAACCCGGGCAAAGAGCTCATTCTGGAATGCGATCTTGAAGCGTTTGGTATTGAGGGTATGGTGGAGGGCATTCAGCTCGAGGTAGTGCAGCAGCCACTCTTTGTCGATCTCCCTGTTCTCCAGGGTGAGGATCACCTCGGAGGTGGTATAGGTCTGCAGCAGGTTGAAGGCCTCATCGAGGGCATAGGTTTTGTCGTCGCGGGTGGAGTGGATCTCGTTGGCGATGGTCTTCCCCGTACTCACATCGATCGCGGCATAGCCCACCGAGTAGATCCCCGCATTCTCGTCGATCATCAGGGAGACGATGTTGTTTTCGGTGGGTTCGCTGAGATACTCGAAGTTGGTGCCCGGGGAGATGATGTTGGAGACGTAGCGTTTGACATGGGGCATCTCGCCTTTCTGTTTGACGACAATGATGGTGTACTTTTTGGTGGCGATCAGACGCGAGAGGTAGCGGTCGAGCGAAACCGCGGGGACACCGGCGAGGAGGGGGTTGCTGACCGAGTTTTCGAGGATCGCCTTGCTCTTTCTGGTCAGCTGGATATTGAGCAGCTCGGCGATCTCTTTGGCCTTGCCGATCTTGAGGGTGTCGTTGTTGACCTCATAGATCTCAAAGAAGGTACCGATCTCCATCAGCACCAGCGCATCTTTGCCGTACTTCTCTTCAAAGTAGCGCTGCAGATCAAAATAGATCTCGGTAAGGAGTTTTTTCTTGTCGGAGAGTATCTCGGTAACTGGATCCACGTGCCTTAGCCCTGTCGTTTTTTATTGGGGTTGATTGTATCATAAGTGAGGTTATAGCAAGCGCAGCCGGGGCTGCAATTAATAATTAATAGTGAATAGTGAATGGTGATTTCTCCATAAAGGCTGGATCCCCGCCTACGCGAGGATGACGTGATTAGCGTTTAGAATTTTTACTTTTTACTTTTTACTTTTTACTTTTTACTTTTTACTTTTTACTTTTTACTTTTTACTTTTTACTTTTTACTTTTTCTTCCCCGCGGAACGGGCGCAGAATGAGGTTTATAAATTTTTTAGAAAAACTCGGTATAATACCGTCCCATTTTATTTATTAGAACGGATTTTGAGCAAAGCCCAAAATACCTACGCTAACACTGGGTCTGCTTTAGCAGCAGGCGCCCAAAGGAAGTGCCCTTGGGTGCTCGTACGGCTGGCCGTATTGTTAGTCAGGTGATAAGTAAAAAATTCAACAGGGAGTAAGCATATGCCTAAAATGAAGAGCGTAAAAGGCGCTGTAAAGCGTTTCAAGGTGAAAAAAAGCGGTAAGATCAAAAGAGGAACTGCTTTTAGAAGCCACATCCTTAGCAAGGTAGACGGTAAGCACCACAGATCAATGAGAAGTCCTAAGTACGTCGATTCTGCGGATGCGAAAAACATCAGAGAGATGATCAACTAAGATTGATCCAAAAGTAGTATTCCCTCTATTTTGGAGGCAAGTTCAAACCAGACAAAAAAGTGTTTGACACCTACTAAAACCCAAAAGGGTACAAGTTTCAGGTAAAGGAAAAACAATGAGAGTAAAAAACGGTTTTGTAAGACACAGACGTCACAAAAAACTACTAAAGCAGGCTAGAGGATTCTACAGCGGTAGAAGAAAGCACTTTAGAAAAGCGAAAGAACAGCTTGAAAGATCTTTGGTATATGCTTACAGAGATAGAAGACAGAAAAAGAGAGACTTCAGAAGACTTTGGATCGTTCGTATCAATGCAGCGGCTAGACTCAACGACATGAACTACTCAAGATTCATGCACGGTCTTAAGCTTGCAAATATCGAGCTTGACAGAAAAATCCTTGCTGACATGGCAATGAACGCACCGGAAGCATTCACAAAAGTAGCGGAAGCTTCAAAACAAGCGCTTAACGCGTAAGTTTCTTTGAGAAAAGCAGCATCAGCTGCGACGCTCTATCTTTTGAGAGGCTTCGGCCTCTCATCCCTCCTTTAACAATTTCACAATCTTTATTTTCATTATTTAAAAGCGTTGACAGAATTGTCAATATATGTTGTGCTTTTCATAGCACTTAGCATGATTTTATAATCTGATTGTGACAGAGTCAGGAATGATAGTTTTTCGTCATCCTCGGGCTCGACCCGGGGATCCACAGGTGTGGACTCAAATTCAAGTCTGCAATGGCAAAAGAGTTGTAGATTCCCGGGTCACGCCCGAGAATGACGGGAAAGACTTGACAATTAAAGTAAAGTTATAGTGTGCTTTTAATAGCACTTAGCACTTAGCACTTAGCACTTAGCACTTAGCACTAGTCATCCCCGGACGGACACGACGGTACCGCCCCTACTTATTCCCCCGTGCGGTTGCTCCGTTGTAGGCGATGATCCCGGGACGGAGGTTGCAGACATGTTCGAATCCCAGTGACTTCATGGCATGCTGGACCTGGAAGCTTCTGCTTCCTGTGAAACAGTAGACGATAATGGGGGTATGTTTTTTGTCGCTGTGTTCCTCGATCTTCGCATAGAACTGGGAGGTGGGAACCAGAGCATCGGTACCGACGATATGTTCCATCCGGTACTCCATATACTCCCGTACATCCATCAGCGTGAAATCGATCATCTTCAAGCTCCTTGCCTCAAGCAGTGCTTCCAGCTCATCGCCGTCCAGCTGCGCCTCATTGAGGAGTGCCTGCGCCTGTCCCCTGGTCAGCCCCTGTGAATGGGTGTGGGCCACCTCTTCGGCTTCGTCTTTGATCTGTTGGGAGGCCGCATACTCCGGGGTACAGAAGATACCGCAGTGGCAGAGGCCGTCTTCGGGGATCTCTTTTTCCAGGGCGGGTTTGCAGGGGCAGATGCGGTTATCTGCCGCCTTCTGCTCCTCTTTTGTCTCTCCTATGACCATAAAGCACGGGCAGAAGCGTTTACCGTAGATGAGTCTGTTTCTCGCCAGCCCCATGGCGACCCCTTCATTGACTTCGTCGTTGGGGTTCTGTACAAAGCCGAACTGCGCGTTGACCTTCTCGACAAACTGCCAGGTCTTTTCCAGTTCAGCCTGGAACTCATCGGAGTTGATATCGATCTGTTGCATGGTTATCCTTTAATATGGTGTAGATTCGTTGTTGTCAAACTCTTTTGATAGATCTTCCAGCTCGTCGGCAAACTCTTCCATCTTTTTGCCCCATCTCTCCAGGAAGTTCCCGGTTTTGTGCAGATCGATACGGATCTGGCTCTCATTGGCTTCGATACCTGCACCTCTTCCCTCATCAAGATCTTCGGAAAACTCCTTCATCTGGCGTGTGATCTGTTTGCCCATCTCGTCAAAAAAGTTTTTTGTCTTGTTCGTATCTATGGTGATGACACCGTCTTCTTTGGGGATACCCATACGCCGCATTGTCGAGCTTGATTCACGCATCTCTTTCGCTTTTGCCTCGGCTTCCTCTTTGGCTTTGAGCTCTGCAAGGAGCGACTCTCTGGCCTCCTGAGCAATGCGCGCATCACGTTCGCTCTGTGATTCGCATCCATTGAATGCCAGGATCAGCAGTGTGGATAATAGTAGCTTTTTGATGGGAACCTCCTTTAGAAGATCATAAACAATGGTGCAATTTTAGTAAAAAATATTTAATGAAGCGATAAAAAACTTTGAAGTGCATAGGTCTGAGAAGTGCGGCCCATGCACCGCATCTCCTCTGACTCACTTTTCTTCTTCGCTCTTTGCTTCACACTATTACTTCTCTTTGCCGAAAATCAGGTGGTCCAGACTGAATCTCCCCGCTCCAAAGGAGGCAAAAATAGCCAGAAACAACATATAATAGAGCGGAATCTCAAATCCGTTATCCCCGGCGGCAAACCCATGCGGCAGATGCACAGTAATGATCGCAACGATCATCACAACGATCAACGGCAGAGAAATCAGCCGGGTGAGGAGTCCCAGGGTAAGCAGTACGACACCAAGCAGTTCGGTGCTTGCTGCCAGATAGGCATTGATTGTAGGCATGGGAATCCCCAACGTACCGAACCATTCCGCTAAGGCATGGATATCCGCCCATTTGTTCATCGCCGGGTTGTAAAAGCCATACGCCAGCACCAGTCTGGCAAAAAGCAGCGCGAAATCCTGTCCTCTGCTGAGTATCTCTTTGGCTATGGGATAGATATGTGTGACCATACAATCCTCCTTTCTTTATTGCAGGCAGTTAGCCGTTGCATTTTGTTTCAGCTTTGGGTGCCGCTTTTTTGTCGCTGTCGCATTTACCTTCACCATTTTTTGGGGTGATATTCTTGTCGCTGTCACATTTTCCCTGGCCGCATTTTCCTTCTCCTGTCCCCGTACTGTCCGAACATCCGGTGAATGCAAGCATCGCAAATCCTACTCCTGAAATAAAAAGCACTTTTTTCAACATGATTTTTCCTTTATGATTTTTTATAGATTCAAAGTATAATATGAGAGCTGTGTACTCTCCGTGTAGGGAGTGTTTCCTCCGGAGTACTTAAGATAACATGTTCAGATTGAGAGAAAGAGAAGCAATGAGACGAAGAGATTTTTTGGCAACCAGTGCTGTGATCGGGCTTTCTGTCTCTCTCCATGCGCAGGAAGCAGATGCCGAGACAAAAGCGTTTGAAGCGGCAGTGCCGGTCATTGCGGCGGTGCAGCAGCATATGTTCCCGGAGGGAGGCAAACTCCCCTCCGCCAAAGCGATGGATACCGTCACTTTCCTGAAGGAGACGATCACCCATGCCAGCTATGACAGGGATATCAGACGTTTTGTGATAGAGGGGGCGCAGGAGCTTGAACGCCGTACGCAGGACAAATTTCTGACGATGGATGATGTCCAAAAAGAGGCCGCACTGCGCAGCTATGAGGAGACCCGTTACGGCAGCAACTGGCTGGCGCGCATCATGACACTGACGATGGAGGCGATCCTTTCCGACCCGATCTACGGCTCGAATATCGGGCAGGAGGGATGGAAGGCGGTCGGAAGCTTCGGAGGATCGCCCAGACCCAAGGAGAGGTATATCGAGCTATGAAGCACTTTGATGTAGTGATCGTGGGATCGGGTGCCAGCGGCGGGGCGGTAGCCTATACGCTCTGCAGGGCAGGCTATAAAGTAGCAGTACTTGAAAAAGGGCGCCTGATACGGCGTGAAGCGTTCAGCAAAGATGAGCTGGCTTACTGCCGGAGGGATATCATCACCCCCAACCTCTTTGATGAGTATCATCTGATCGAAGAGAACGAAGGAGGCAGATGGGTGGCTATGCCTACCTATGAGTCGGGATGGAGTTTCTGGAACGGGAACATCGTCGGGGGTTCCTCCAACCTGATGAGCGGGATGCTCCACCGTATGCACCCCGATGACTTCAGGCTGAAGAGCAAATACGGTGCTATCGAAGGAGCCAATGTCGTGGATTGGCCCATCTCCTACGAAGATCTGGAACCCTACTACACGATGGCCGAAGAGGTGGTCGGGATATCGGGAGTCGCAGAGAAGCACCCTTTTGCGCCCTGGCGGAGTACCCCCGACTTCCCTCAGCCTCCCACAAAAGAGAACGAGGTTGTCAAACTTTTTGACAAAAGTTGCCGCGCGCTTGGGATCACGCCGCTGGTGACACCGCGTGCCGTGCTCTCAAAAGATAAGGGCCATCGGAATGCCTGCTACTACTCCAATTTCTGCGGAAGCTACGGGTGCAGCTCGGGAGCCAAGGGAAGCTCTACCGAGGCACTGCTTTTCCCTGCACTTGCCACAGGAAACCTGACACTGATGAGCCATACCTATGTCAAGTCTCTGGAGAGTACGAAAGAACGGGTGACATCAGTGGTGGCGATAGATACTGTGACGGGCAAAGAGCGTAAGATCACGGCGGATATCTTTGTGCTCGCCGCACAGGCGCATGAGAGTGCAAGGCTGCTTCTGAACTCAAAGAACCGGCACCACCCCAACGGACTCTCAAACAGCTCCGGCGAGCTTGGGAAAAACCTTATCTTCTCAGCAGGGGGCTCAGGGCAGGGGGAGCTGCACAGGGAGAACCTCAAGGGGATCAGCTTTGAGGCGCTGATGGAGAGAGGGCTCTTTGTCAACCGGTCTATCCTGGACTGGTACTATATCGATCACTGGTGGGACGGCAGGTTCAAGGGAGGTTCGGTAGAGTTTATGTTCGAACACCAGAACATCATTTCTCGCGCCTGCAAAAACAATGAAGAGGGGGGAAAACTGATCTGGGGGAAGGCGCTGGGAGAGAGAGTGGCGAAGCGTTTCAAGGAGAGCAAGAGCATCCGTTTTGAGATCTTTAACGACTGGCTGCCTCATGACGACTGTTTTGTGACGGTAGATGCAGCACATAGAGATAAATACGGCATGCCCGTAGGCAAACTGCGTATCGCGAGCCATCCCCATGATCTGAAGGTGGGCAACTATCTTGCCAAAAAGTGCGAAGCGGTGCTCGAAGAGATGGGGGCCAAAAATATCTACAGTTCCATCTCTCCGCTCCCCCCGCAAAACCTGATCGCCGGCGGCTGCCGCTTCGGTGACGATCCCAAGACTTCGGTACTCAATAGAGACTGCCGGTCCCATGACATCCCCAATCTTTATGTGGCGGATGCCAGTTTTATGCCAACGGGAGGTTCGGTGGCCTATACCTGGACGATCTACGCCAATGCCTTCAGGGTTGCCGATCATATTGTCCGACATTTAAGAAAAATGTAAAGTTGGGTTTATTTTTTATTAACTCTAGATAGGTATCATTAGAGTATATTTAAAAATATGGGGGAAGGGCCATATTTAAGCTGAAAGGAATACTCTTGAAAAAACTGCATACATTTTTAATTTCCCTTGCAGTGGCCTCTATGGCTACAACCTATGCATCGGCTGCGACGCATACGATCAAAAAAGGCGAGACACTCTCCGCTATCGCCAAAGCGAACAAAACCACGGTCGCTCAACTCTGCAAACTTAACGGACTGAAGAAAAACGATACGCTGAAGGTCGGAAAAGTCTTAACGGTCTCCGGCGCACAAAACACGGTTCAGGCCGTACAGACAGCACAGCATAAAGTAAAAAGCGGCGAGACACTCTCCGCTATCGCCAAAGCGAACAAAACGACGATCAACCAACTCTGCAAGCTTAACGGACTGAAAAAGAGCAGTACGCTGAAGGTCGGGCAGGTGTTAACGGTTCCCGGTGCAAAAAATACAGTTCAGGTTGCACAGGCAGCGACAGAAACCTATAAGGTGAAGAGCGGTGATGCGCTCTATGCGATCGCCAAAACATACAGGACAAATGTCTCAACGCTCAAGTCGATGAACAATCTCAAGGGAGACACGCTCAGAGCGGGACAGACTATCAAAGTACCGGCGGCAGAAACAGTAACGGTCGCGGTACAGACAACGAAGAAGAGTGACAGAAAACTGGCACAGACCCTCAGTACTCTCCCCAAATCAACCTATATGAAGAAAGAGCCTTCCAAAAAAGATGTCTTTAATCTTGGAGATATCTTCTTTGGAAAGAATACTAAGACAGAGAAAGAAGCAGAGGTCATAAAGGTAGCCAAGACGAAACTGGGTAACAGATACGTGTGGGGTGCGACAGGGACAAAGGGAACCTTTGACTGTTCTGGATTTACAAAGTACTGCTATAAAGAGAACGGGATCGATATCCCGAGAACCTCCATCATGCAGTCCAAGCATGGGAAGTTTATCAAAAGGTCAGAACTTAAAAAGGGTGACCTGATCTTCTTTGACACTTCAAAGCAGCGTAAAGGGTATGTGAACCATGTGGGTATCTATCTGGGGGATAACAAGTTTATCCATGCCTCTTCAGCGAAGAAAAAAGTGGTCATCACAAGCTTGGATGCAACATTCTACTCACAGCGCTATATGGGTGCCAGAAGACCTCTTTAACCTCTCATGAGAAGCTTTCACGGCTTCTCCTCTCATCTCTTTGATACTTTTCTCTTACTTTTTATCCCATTGTATCCATCACAATTTGTATCCGGCTGTTTAGATGCTTGACTTTCCCACAGACGTCATCCTCGTGCTTGCACCCCAAGGGCATTTCCTCCGGGCACACGTGGATCCACAGGTTGAAGACACAACAAAAGTCTGTTTGTCAATCCCTGTTAAAAAACGTGTGGATTCCCGATCAAGTCGGGAATGACGAGTGAAATCCATGCACGAAAGTTGGGTTGCATGGCTGTGTTTGCCATTTGAGTATGCATGCGTTGTGATAGTGATTTTTTGTCTGAGAATCTTGGGGAAGAGAACTGTCAAGGGGTAGTCCCTGACAGTTAAAGAGGTGAGTTAAACTTACTCCGCTTCCAGAACGGCACCGGAGCTTGCATTGGTTACAAGCGCTCTGTACTGTTTGAGCCATTTGCTTGTCAGAGGTTTGACGATCGGCTGGAATCGGTCTCTTCTCTCCGCGATCTCTTCGAAGGTAAGTTTTGCTTCGAGGATGTAGTTGTCGACATCGATGAAGATCTCATCCCCGTCTTCCAGCAGGCCGATCAGTCCGCCTTCTGCCGCTTCGGGGCTCACGTGACCGATGCTCGCGCCTCTGGTCGCTCCTGAGAATCTACCGTCGGTGATTAGTGCGACCTTGTCGCCCAGCCCCATACCCATAATAAGGCTGGTAGGGCTCAGCATCTCCTGCATCCCTGGGCCTCCTTTTGGCCCTTCATAACGGATGACCACGACATTCCCGGCTTTGACTTTGCCGTTGATGATCCCCTTGATCGCTTCCTCCTGGGAGTTGAAACATACCGCTGTTCCAGTGAAGACACGATCCCCTGTGATGCCCGCAGTTTTGATCACGGCACCCTGTTCCGCCAGGTTTCCGTAAAGGATCGCAAGACCGCCGACTTTGGAGTAGGGGTTGTCGATCGTATGGATGATGTTGGTATCCAGGATCTTTGCATCTTTGATCTTCTCATAGAGTGTCTCTCCTCCGATACAAAGGTTGTCCAGCAGGATATCATTTCCGCGTTTTTGCATCTCATGCATGACGGCATTCACGCCGCCGGCTTTGTTGATATCCTCCATATGCACCGTTGAGAGTGAGGGAGAGATCTTGGCGATGTGTGAAACTTTTTTGGAGATGATGTTGATATCTTCAAGGTTGAAGTCCACTTCTGCCTCTTTTGCGATTGCCAGCATATGAAGAACCGTGTTGGAGCTTCCTCCCATTGCCATATCCACTGCAAAGGCATTGCGTACGGCATTTTCATTGAGGATATTTCTCAGCTTGAACTTTTCCCGCTCGGCCTGTTCCATCTTGGCGATCTCGCAGATGCGGCGTGCAGCCTTCTTGTAAAGCTCTGTTCTCTCAGGCGTGAGCGCAAGGATCGTACCGTTGCCGGGCAGCGCGATACCCATCGCTTCCATCAAGGTGTTCATGGAGTTCGCCGTAAACATTCCCGAACAGCTTCCTCCGCTCGGACAGGCATTGCACTCGATATCGTAAAGATCTTCATCGCTGATCTCTCCTGTCTCATGCTTCCCAACAGCTTCAAATGCAGTAGCAAGGTCGATCGGTGTACCGTCTTTTGTGTGGCCTTTTTGCATCGGTCCGCCGGAGACAAAGACAGTCGGCACGTTGACGCGCAGCGCCCCCATGATCATCCCCGGTACGATCTTGTCACAGTTGGGGATCGCGATCATCGCGTCAAGTTTGTGCGCATTCATCACCGTTTCAACCGAGTTGGCGATGATCTCGCGGCTTGGCAGGGAGTAGAGCATCCCGTCATGCCCCATCGCGATACCGTCATCCACCCCGATCGTGTTGAACTCAAAAGGGACACATCCGTTTGCCCGGATCTCCTCTTTGATCACTTCAGATACTTTGTTGAGGAAAAAGTGCCCGGGGATGATCTCGATAAAGGAGTTGGCCACACCGATGAACGGCTTATCAAAATCTTCGTCCTTCACACCTGTGGCACGAAGCAAACTTCTGTGCGGGGCTCTGCTGAACCCCTGTTTTATCTCATCACTTCTCATTATTTGATTCTCCTTGTTGACAGGCAGGGCCCGTCAATAATTCCTCTGAACCGCAGCTTTGTCTGAGGGATCTCAGTGCGGCCTGGGTTCAAGAAATTATATTGTTTAGATTTAGGGGGATTATAACACTTTGCATCTCAAAAAATGCAAAAACCGGCGATAAAGATTTTTTTTGAAAAAAATGTCGGTTTTTTCTTTACATTGAAAGAGTTTTTGGCTATAATCGCACTCCAATTTTGAAGTATTTTCGAAATTTGGTTTGGAGTGCGGGCGTAGCTCAGGGGTAGAGCATAACCTTGCCAAGGTTAGGGTCGACGGTTCGAATCCGTTCGCCCGCTCCATTAATAAAGGTCTTCCTGATACGGAACAAAGTCCCGCATCAATTCATCTCACTAAAGCTTAACCTGTCGGTTCAGAAGATAAAAAGAGTTGAAGAGGCAAGAGTTGATATTTAAAATTTGCATTTAAAAATTGGTGTCCGATTCGGCCCGGGTGGTGAAATCGGTAGACACAGGGGACTTAAAATCCCCCGGTCATTGCGACCGTGCCGGTTCGAGTCCGGCCCCGGGCACCATTAAATAGACCGATAAATGAGCAAAGCCCATTTATCTTATGCTCACGCAGCAGGTCGTTTTAAAACAGCGTATTCAAATAGAGATGGTGCCATCGCCAAGCGGTAAGGCCGCAGCCTGCAAAGCTGCTATCCCCGGTTCAAATCCGGGTGGCACCTCCATTGATCACTTTCTTTCGGATCTGAGTAAAGATTTCGAGGAAAACGGTTCAATAATAAACCAGGTTTTATCTTTTTAAGGTAAAATTCTCTTCTTCATATCTGTCGGGAGATGTCAGAGTGGTTGAATGTGCCGGTCTTGAAAACCGGTGAGGGTAACACCTCCGGGGGTTCGAATCCCCCTCTCCCGGCCACTACTTTTTATCAATTATACTAAAGCCCTAAATATCGAACTTTGAGAGTATCTCATACCACCTATGTACCACCATATCGTATTCTTTGATTGTGAAAGATACCTGATAGAAGATCTGTTTACTTATTCATGAATGCATGTATTAATATATAAAAGGTATCTTTTTACTATGTTTATTTGTCATTATCCTTCAGCGCGTATAATATATTCAGCTGATAAGAAGAGGAGAGACAATGGATATTGAAATCGTGCAAAATGTTGTATTGATCGGTCTGGGTATAGTAACCTTTATGATGTACATCACTGCCAAAGCGTGGGATGAGATCGCTGATGAGATGGAGTCTGACAGGGATAACAAAAGCGCGTAGCGTGTGCAGCTGAAAGTCCAATACTATATGGGCCGATCATGACAGCAGTATAAAGTTAAATTAAGTATATATGGATATAATTACTATCTATTTATATTATAACTTCTTAATATCTGAATCTGAGTGAAATCAATTTATTTATTTTACATTTATATGACGCGGGATAGAGCAGCTTGGTAGCTCGTTGGGCTCATAACCCAAAGGTCGATGGTTCAAATCCGTCTCCCGCAACCAATCACATTACCATAAGGAGAAATATGTCAATAAAGAATATATCAAAAGAGACAAGAGTGAAAGTCTTGATCAGACTTTTGAAAAACAACGAATCATTTGAAGATGCGTGTTCCAAGTCCGCTTTGTCGATCAAAGAAGCAAAACAGTTTTTAGCCCTCAACTAACCCGTTCACGTTAAGAAAGGTTGCCTCTCAGGCCTTTTTTATCTTCATTTCATCCCCCATAACTCCATTTTTTCTTACAATACTTAGCATATATCATTATTTACCAGAATCACAGCAGATGAGCTGTCCGGTTGCTTACCCAATACACTCTACTCTATTTATACAGAAAAATTCACTACAATAGTTTGATGCAAACAACAATGAAACTTCATGCCATTATCATTGGAGAACAACCCAAAGAACCTTTGCACTATGTCGATAGCGTGCGCGCGGTCAAGGGCAGAGGGCTGGAGGGGGACCGGTACTTTTTCGGGCGGGGCACCTTCAACAAGCCGCAGCTCGATCAGTCTGTCCGCGAGGTGAGCATCCTGCCCTATGGGAGCCTGGCGCAGTGCAACCGGCGCCTGGATACGGATCTGGACTTTACCGATCTTCGAAGAAATCTGGTGATCGAGGGGTTTGATGTGGAGCAGATAGGGGACTGTGTGTTCGGGATAGGGGAGGCGGAGTTCCGTATCGTGCGAACCTGCCCGCCATGCGGCTATCTTTCCAGGCTGCTGGGAGAGGATATGATGCGGGGGCTGAAGTATATCAGGGGATACCGTGCGGTTGTGGTGAAGAGCGGTATGGTACAATGTGGTGATGAAATCATCATAAAGGAGTAAAGATGGGCGAAAATATCGCAAAACTGATATTGAGAATAACGGTTGGGGGGATGATGCTCTTCCACGGTATCCACAAAGCAGTGCACGGGATAGGGTTTATCAAGGGGATGCTGAAGTCCCATGGGATCCCTGAGATGCTGGCGTACGGTGTCTATGCGGGAGAGATCCTCGCGCCGCTCTTTTTGATCATCGGGTGGAGGAGCCGGGTATGGGCTGCGGTCATCGCACTCAATATGGCAGGGGCACTCTACCTGGCACATGCGGGAGACTTTCTGAAGCTTGGGGCGCATGGCGCGTGGGCAGTGGAGCTGCCGATGTTCTATCTCTTGAGTGCAGTTGCGATCGTGCTCCTTGGTTCGGGGAAATATGCGGTGATCAGAGATTAGCGGAGGTGCCGCATGAAATCCCCTGTTTATAGAAAAGTACTAGAATAAATAATATTTGTTTACAAATGCTTTATTTTTGTGCTATACTAAAAACAGTAGCCGTGCCATCCGTGGAATGGAAAGGTGGGTCAGTGTGTCTGGCAGACCTTCGGGTTACATAATAGAGGAAAAAACAAACCTGTTTTGATGAAGGAATATGTTTTTTTTAGCGGTGCTTTGGATAAGCAAACTTTGCGTTGTAAACGATAAGGAGTAGAAAATGGGGTTGACCAGAGTGGAAAGATGGTTTAGTGATAAACGGAAGCGTTTGGGGAGGGCTTTTACGGGCCTGATCCTTTTGGGTGCCATGACAGCCACGATACAGGCGGGAACCTTCAAGCTGGACCTGCAGGCATGCAGGGTATCGGCCGATAACGGCTATCATGTTGAGAGCGTACCTAGCGTCATGCCTCCGTACGATGATATCAATATGTACTTCTGTAATGATGATGCCTACACACAGGGGAATCTGTTCTCCTGGTCGGAACTGGATATGGTCCCCCATCATATTATCTTCTCAAATACCACGGGAAGTGACCAGAATTTTACCTTCAAAGTAGGGGGTGACTATAAAGATACCGTTGATCCCGATCTGGTGGGTTGGGACTACATCAGCGAACTGACACTGGATGAAAATGCCATCAGGGCGATAGCGATCAAGGATGGAAAAATTCCTCAAGATGTGGTGGATCAGTGTCGTGCGATCGGAGGTATTGCGACGCAGACGATAGAGATCACAGCAAACAGCAAGGAGATCTTTCGTGTGGTTGAGGTCAATGGTTTTAGTGATGATCTGACCTGTGTGGCGATCTACAATATGAGGCTGGCGATCGGTTCAAGCGGCTACAGTGGCTCCTCGCTTCAAAGCCGTCTGATCAGCGTTGAAGGAGACATCAATCTGGGAGACCAGACGATTCCATTGCCAAGTGTTCTTGCCACTTCATTGAGCAAGACGATGGCAGCAACACAAGCGGGGAGCAGAACCTGGACGGTCACAAAGAGCTCGTCTTCCAGCAGTGTTGTATTTGACGATACCTGTAACGACGTTCTGCCACTGCAACAAGATGTCAATATCACGGTTACCTGGACTAAAGGGGAGGTAACCCCCGAGGGGAATGTCAGTATTACTACTGTAATCCAGGCTGACAATGCTGCGAACCGGGATATCAATATCTCGGTGGTCGACACCCTCTACAGCGGGACAACGCAGACCAACCAGGTCGGAGAGCTTATCTGCCCTACAGTGACACTTACGGCGGGCAGCGGAACGCAGCTGATCTGTTCCCACACCTTTACGGTCCCCGATGAAGGTTTTGAACAATATAATGACGTGGCGGTAGCAACCTATATCGACCCGGATGCCAATACCACCTATCCTGGCTACGAGGCACCGACCAAGACGGCTACGGCGACGGCATATGTCCAGGGTACCTCTCAGAGCAGCGACGAGAATGCAACGATCAAGGACCGCGAGTGGATCAGCGGGAATGGCTTGAGCTATTCGGTTGCAACGCCGACGAACGGAACACTTGATGCTCCCTACACAGCGGGAACCGTGACCAACGGCGAGGTGAACTGGACCTCTGCGCTTGCGACAGGCAGCGGCAGTGTAACGTTTACAAAAACCGTCTATGCACCGGCCGCAACAGCGACTACGGGAACCTTGAGCGACATCGCCTCATTGAGAACAGGCGGGGGCAGTGCGACAAACAGCGGAATCTATGATATCTCTCTTGTTGCCAATGCAGCGGTGAGCCTGACGATCACCAAAACAATGGACCCGGCGGATATCCCCGATGGCGAGACGCTGGACTTCAACTTTACTGTCACGAACGGGCAAGGCTACGATGAGAACTTTACGATTTCAGTCAATGAGACCAATACAAGCCAGTCACTCACTATCTCAGGGCTTGCTCCGGGCAGTTACGGTGTATCAGAACATGCAAAACCGGGCT
>DSDW01000143.1 GCA_011048515.1 Campylobacterota bacterium
CTCATGAGAGTGTCCGGGGAATACTCTTTTATCCCTACTTTTTATATTATGAGATATAATTACCGTTTATCAGAAAGGTGAATGAAAATTATTGATAACTATTATCATTTTAAGCAACTTTAAGACAAATTAGATTATACTCTGCTCATTAAGTGATAATTATTATCATTTTATCTCATTTATACAATAAAAGCTTACAAGGAAAAGATTGTGAAACAGATCACTGTAGCATTGGCCGGGCAACCGAATGTGGGAAAATCATCCCTGATCAATGCTATCTCCAATGCCAGATTGAAAGTAGGAAACTTTTCCGGGGTAACTGTCGATAAGACCGAAGTAGTATTTACTATCTGCGATGACCTCTCCTGTGAGAACTATGAGACACATATCATCGACCTTCCCGGAGCCTACTCTCTTGCAGAATATACGATCGAAGAGAAAGTGACCAAGAGTTTTATCCAAAGTGATGAGTATGATATCATCGTCAATGTCGTAGACTCAACCAATCTCCAGAGAAACCTCCTCTTTACCACACAGCTTCTGGAAACCGGGAAAAAGGTGATCGTCGCACTTAATATGAGTGATGAAGCCAGAGAGGAAGGGATCGAGATCGACGAAAAACAGCTCTCGAAAATTCTGGGTGTCCCCTGTGTCAAGACAGCAGCATCTACCGGTGAGGGAATTGATAAACTTAAAGAAGAGATCGTCAAGGTCTATCATAAAAAAGAGACGACCGCCAAAGTGATCTACTCTGATCCGATAGAGGAAGAGATCCAACATATCGTCAGCTTCCTCAAAGAGAAACACTACAGATCAGAACTTCCCTACAGACTTCTGGCGATCAAACTGCTGCAGGAAGATGAGGATATCTATAAAAAAATGCACGATGAACCGATCTGGATCGAGATGCTCCCGCTTGTGCGTGACGCACTTGGTCACCTCTACCTTCACCACAATACAAAAGACCTCAAAGAGATCTTCGAGGAAGAGCATTTTGCTTTTGCAAAAGGTGCAAAGATGGAGGTGATGTCCACAAAAAGCATGAAGGCAAAGAATCTTACGCAAAAGATCGATAATCTTCTGATCAACAAGTTTCTGGGTATTCCCCTCTTCCTCTTTTTCATGTGGCTTCTTTTCCAGCTTACCTTCGAACTGGGTTCCATCCCTATGGACTATATCGATGCTGCTTTTTCATGGATGGGAGAGCAGGCCAAAATCATTCTCGGTGAGGGGCAACTCGGCTCGTTGATCGCTGACGGGATCATCGCCGGTGTGGGAGCAGTCATCATGTTCCTGCCCAATATTGTCATCCTCTTTATCGGTATTGCACTGCTTGAGACTACGGGTTATATGAGCCGTGTGGCGTTCCTGCTTGATGGATTTTTCCATAAGTTCGGACTGCACGGGAAAAGTTTTATCCCGCTGGTCACAGGATTTGGATGTTCCGTACCGGCTTATATGGCCGCACGTACGCTCAAAAATGAAAAGGACAGGCTCATTACACTCTTTATCATCGGTTTTATGAGCTGCGGAGCAAGGCTGCCGATCTATGTGCTTTTCGCCGGGGCATTCTTCTCTGAAGCACAGGCGGGGAACATACTATTCATTATCTATATCTCAGGAGCCATGCTGGGACTGGTGATGGCAAAAATGCTGAAACTCTTTGTCTTCAAGGGAGAAGATGAACCCTTCGTTATGGAGATGCCAAAGTACCGTACCCCATCCTTTAAACTGATCTGGCATACCGTTTACGGGCAGGCAAGCAGCTACCTCAAAAAAGCGGGTACCTATATCCTTGCTGCAGCGGTATTGATATGGTTTGCCAGCAACTATCCCAAATATCCCGAGCTTGAGCTCAGCTACCAGGCAAAGATCGAGCAGGCAGCCAGTGAAGAGCAGCAGCATCAGCTTGAAAATGAACTCAAAATGCAACTACTCGAAAAAAGCTATCTGGGGATCATAGGCCATGCCACAGAACCGGTTTTCGAGCCCTTAGGCTTTGACTGGCGTATGACTGTGGCACTGGAGACAGGACTTGCGGCCAAAGAGGTGGTGGTTTCCACCCTCGGTGTGCTCTATGCACTGGGTGATGAAGTGGATGAGGGAAATGAAGGACTGATCCAAAAGATCCGGGACAACATCCCTTTCGCATCGGCAGTCGCCTTCATCGTCTTTGTGATGATCTATCTACCCTGTCTGGCAGCCTCCATGGTATTTGCCAAAGAAGCGGGAGGATGGAGATATCTGGTATACCTGTTCCTGATGACAACCACCACGGCATGGATACTCAGCTTCATCGCCTACAACGTTACAAAACTGATCACCGGAGCCTAAAATGAACTTAACAGAACTCAAAAAAGGACAGAGCGCTACGATCGTACAGATAGATGCCGAACAGAGCCTGAAAGACCGTCTTAAATCCATGGGGGTCTGTAAAGGCGAACGCCTGACTGTCAGAGGCTGTTCCCTTGCCAAGCAGACGATGGAGATCGAGATAGAAGGAACGCTCATCGCGCTCAGGGCAGTTGAAGCCAAAAAAATCGAAGTTGAAAAAAATGAGGCATAACTCTTTTTTTCGTATCTAAGTAATAATTATTATAATAAGATGAATCATATGAAAAATTATCAGTTTCTTTTAACCATTACGCTTGTATCTACTTCTCTTTATGGTGAAGCGCTTCAGGAAAATACCAATCTGTTCAATAATGATTTGGTGGAGACTTCCTTTCTGATGCAGAGCCGTTATACCTATGACAAGATTGAACATCACCCTGCGGTCAATGATTTGGTGATAAGACGTATCGAGACAGGTGCAAGCCTCTCTCCCAACCAGTGGATAAGCGCAAACTTTTTATATATCTTTGAAGATATAGGTCAGGGGAGCGAGATCAATCTGCTTGAAGAAGCGTATATATCCATAGCGAACAGTAGCGTAACCCCTTTTTATCTTAACGTAGGTAAGATGCTTCTGCCTTTTGGTAAGTTTGATTATTTCACTGCACGAGAGCCTTATACGATTGATTATGGTGAAACGATCAGACGGGGTATACTTGTTGGCTATAAAGAAAACGGATTGAACCTTGGCACCTATGCCTTTATGGATAAGAATGATCATGGCAATGAGCAATTGGATTATTTTGGCGTCACACTCGACTATGATGCAACATGGGATGATTTGGAACTCTCTACTCGGGTAAGTTACATCAATGACCTCACAAGAGCGGGTGGCTTTATGGGGATACTTGCGGAACAGTCGCTTCAGGCAAACAAAACCCCCGGTTTTGGTTTGGCTTTGAGCGCCGCTGTCGATAAGTTGGGCTTCATTGCAGAGTATATGACAGCAGGTGATGATATAGCGGGGGAAAATACGAAAACAGCTATCTTAAACCTTGAGGCCTCCTATACCTTTGAATTTGCCACCGCAGCACTCTCCTATATTCATACATCAGAGGCAGAGGTTGCTGATCTGCCTGAAAATGTTATAAGTATCACCCTGCCAAAAGAGATATTTCAATACACAACACTCTCTTTTGAGTATGCCAATATAGAATCATACGATAAACTGAAACAAGACTCTGCGGTCCTGCAGCTGGCCATTGCTTTCTAGGTCGTTTTATCCTACAAGAGGAGAGGTTTTCATTTTTGGCAACGTAGTCCTGATCTGCTTGGGCATATAATACTTAAACTGTTTGGGCTGGATGAAAAAGTCCACCTTCCCACACTTCTCTGCGATATCACTCCAAGAGTCGATATCCAGCAGAATAGAGAGAACCCCCAGGGTCGGGAACTTTGCAAAGTTATCCTCGATCAGAAAGTTTGCAAACTCTGTCAGCTCCGGGTTGTGGCCTATGAGAAATATCGTCTCATAACTGTCATCCTGAAGTGTCAGTACATTCATCAATGTTTCCGGACGCGAACTGTAGAGCTCTTCCATATAATGCACTTTCCCCTCATAGCCTATCTTCCTGGCCAACTGATCTGCCGTCGTCTGAGCCCGAAGCGCAAGACTGGACAAGATAAGATCTGGCTGCAGCTGCTGCAGTGACATATAGGAACTGATCGTATCAAGATCCCTGTATCCCCTTTTTTTCAGTCCTCTTTCAAAGTCACTTAAAGAACCGTCACTCCAGTCTGATTTAGCATGTCTGATAAGATATAACGTTTTGATGGTAGACTCCTTTTTTATCTTATATAACCTTTGTTGCTCATACCTTGTTTGCCTATGCGCCCAGCGCTGCCAATCTGTCAAATACCGCTCTGATATCACTGCTTTTGAAAGGTTTATTCAAAAACTCGTTAAAGAGTTTTTTTTCTTCATTGTCCACTGCAACATCGCCGGTAATCGATACTGAATAGATCGGCTTGACTTCAGGATATCCGTTTTCAACGCTTCTGTACTCTCTGAGCAGTCCGGTTCCGGAGAGTTCAGGCATATGCTTGTCAAGAAAGAGTACGTCATAGGGTTGTTTTTTTGCCAGCGAAGACTTGAGTTTTTCCAATGCTGCATTGGGATTCATCTCATAGGAAATCTCACAGTAGGTACCTTCCAGTATAGACTCCAGAAGTTTGATATTCACCTTATTATCATCAACGATCAATACTTTAGGCTTGATCAACGATGAAACTGTACTGAAAACCGTATCCCCGTAATAGGTGTTTTTTGCAATGGTTTTCAACGCTTTATAGTCCGGTCTATTGGAGAGAGAAAAGAGTTTTTCTTCAAATACCGCCAGTTTGATCGTGTGTTCTTGACACACCTCCACTACTTTATCATTAAACTTATGCTCAAAACAGAAAAGGTGTGTGGTACCTTTTTTGATCTTGTCACCGATGTAGATGCTCTCTTCTGACATCCCAAGCTCAACCAAAAGCTTTTTGATATTGTTTGCATCGATACAGAACGTGTCATCCGTATAGATCATCACTTTTTTATCGCTCTCTGCAAGCGGCACAAAAGACGGAGCAGCATCGATCACCTCCACGGGGATATCAAAATAGAACCTGCTGCCTCTCTCTTCCTGACTCTCGAGTTCCAGTCTTCCGCCAAGATCCTCTACATAGTTTGAACTGATTGCAAGTCCCAATCCCGTACCGCCGTAATGAATGCTCGTATCTTCCTTTGCCTGTTCAAACGCTTTAAATATCTCTTGCTGTCTCTCTTGAGGTATACCCAGCCCCTGGTCCTCAATGATACACTCCAATCGTTCTGTATCGGGATGATAGACCACTCTGAATTCAATCGTTTTATCCGTCGGTGTAAACTTATAGGCATTCCCGATCAGGTTGATCAACACCCTCTTCAGTTTGACCGTATCCAGCCTGATCTCTTTGGGGATACGCGGATCGATAGAGACAAGATAGTGAATATTCTTACTTGTCATATTTGCCGTAAAGATATTGGCGATCGATGAAAAATATTTCACACTTCTGACCGTCACAGGTTCAGCGTATTGCATTTCGTTTTCATGCTTTACTCTGTCAAGGATAGAATCTGTCAGTGTATGGATAAATGCAGCACTCTCTTTTGCGCCTGTGATATACTCAAGCAGTCTCGGATCATCGATACGCTCCTCCATGAGCTCCAAAAAACCGTAAAGACTATTTGCCGGTGTCCTGATATCATGTACCGTATTGGCAAGGAAGAGCATCGTATCATTGATCTCTGCATTCTGATCTCTGATCGTATGCTGCACTTTCTTTATGTTGCTATTAACCTCAGACTGATCTATCTGTATATCATGGCTCTGGTCATTGAGGTAGAGATGTACCAGTTTTAAAAGGTACGGATCTATCGATTTGAGCAAGGAGAGGTCATAGTTTGTAAAATTCCTGGCATTGGTAATACTTCTGGAAAATCTTACTATGCCCAGAATATCATCATTTTCAATAAGAGGATAGATCAGCTGAGACTTGATCTTGAGATCTCTGGGATTATCCATCTGCGCATGGAAAAGCTTTTCACTTTTGACATAATTATAGATAGCCGGGGCTTTTCTCAGATAACTGTTTCCAAGCAAACCTTTCGGACTTACCATCGAGACAGCTGCAACCTCCTCATCATTGATACTGTAGAGTTCATTTTTGGTCTGATCCAGCAGCAAAAATGAAATGAATCTGGCATCCATCAATTGGGCCAATGTCCCATTGATGATCTCTTTTATCTGTATGCGGTCTCTGCTCTTGGAGACCCTGTTCATGCTTTTGACCAAAGTATCGATCAAGGCTTCGGTAGTCTTTTCCATCATTTTCCTTATCTATTATAAAAGCTTGTCCCTCTTCCGCTTCCACATAAGGTCTTTATACCTTGGACTTAAGAGAATGAAAAATATATCTATCAAACGATGCATGAGCCTTATAGCTCATGCATCGCTTTGGACATACTCTGTGCTGTTTTTTCCATGATCATTTTCCCAAGAGCCACATTCCCGTCATCTCTGAAAATTGCAAAGAGTGTCAGTTTTGAGAAGTTGTCTCCGCCCGTATTTCCGGAACTGTTGATCAGGAATACGTGGCCATCCTCTGTTCTTGACTCTACCAGTGATGCATCGGCAAAACCGACATCCAGAGAGGATTCGGAGATCATCCTGAATGCATCGTTGAAAATGCTTGCAGAGTAGGCGATATCCACGCTGGTATTCTCTTCATCCATATAGAGTGTCTCCCCGGAGAAGTTGAGTACCGCTGATCCAAGATATCCGTTTACCGAACGTAGTTTTTTCATCGCTTGATCAAATTCAATCATCTTTTATCCTTTATTCACTTTTTTGCAGTGTTTGCATCACATCGCTAAATGTTGCAAGAGATGCGCCGTTTTCAGCCAAAAACGCTTCGAGAACTTTTTGGGAAGCTTCCATGCCCCCGTTCTGTTCCGCTTCTGAGAGTTTTTTGTAAAGCGGTTCGATCACACCCCTCGCGCCGGAAGCCATTGCCCTTCTTGTAGAGACATAGTTTCTGAAAGTACCGTCAGGATTGGTTGCTACCCTGACATGCGCAAAAACCCAGTAAAATCCTCCATCCTTAGAGAGATTTTTGACAAAGGTCATCACATCCTCTCCTGACTTGAGCCTATCCCACAGGTACTTGAAAATGATTTTTGGCATCTCCGGATGCCGGATCATTGAATGGGGCTTGTCGAGCAATTCTCCCTGTGTATATCCTGCCAATTTAAAAAAGATAGGATTGGCATAGATAATATTACCCTCCTCATCACCTTTTGAAACAACGATATCGACACGTGTCACTTCATGTTCTACATCTGTCGGCGTGACTCCCATATTATCTCCCTTAATAAATAGAATTTTCAAATGCTATGTATCTTTTACAACAGGCATATAAAGCAGCATACTTTTAAATCAGCTTCATATTTTTATTGTCTAATACAATATCTGCTATTTCAGTTACATGAACATTGGAATTCAATTTTCACATAAATAGGAGTATTTTTATCTTATTTATAATTAATCTGAGAAATTTTATCAATTATGGAAAAAAACGTAACATTTAATAACAAATTGATAACATTATTATAATTTTTATTAATTTATATTAAAAATTTTTCTCTATATCATATTGCTGCATTATGCTGACATTGACTGGGATCACTCATCTCATCTTTGAAGCAGGGTATAGAGTCAAATGGGACCAGCATCCATAGATTCATGCCGTACCTTGGAACACTCTAGCCGTATGCATTTGTTCTCTTTGCTGACTTTTTGATATAATGCGCCATTTCACCAATACTGGGAGTACTATGGGCATCATTATTGCACTACTCGTTTTATCTGTTCTCATCTTTTTTCACGAACTGGGCCATTTTGCGGCTGCGCGTTTTTTTGGCGTCAAGGTTGAAGTCTTCAGTATCGGCTTCGGGAAAAGAGTGGTGAGCAAAAAGATCGGCGATACGCTCTGGAGTATTTCGGCGATCCCGCTGGGCGGGTATGTCAAGATGAAGGGTCAGGATGACAGCGATCCCACAAAAGTAAGCTATGACAGCGACAGCTATACGACCAAAACCCCATGGCAGCGCATCGTGATCCTGCTTGCCGGGCCTTTGGCGAACTTTCTTACCGCATTTGTTCTCTACTTTGCCGTATCCCAGATCGGCACCCACCTGAGCCCTGTTTTCAACTATGCGAAGTATATGCCCGCAACCATCGGCAGTTTTGCTCCTGATTCTCCGGCCAAAGAGGCAGGACTGGATATCAACGATACGATCGTGCAGGTCAACCATATCAAGATAGAAAACTGGGAAGATGTAGGCGAAGCGATACAGACCACCAACCATACGCTCGAACTGACGGTTGTAAGGGAAGGTGCACTGATGAACTTTCATTTCTCACCGGTCATCAAAATCCAAAAAAACAAGTTCGGTGAAGATATCGAGCGGAAGCTGATCGGAGTAGGACCGCTGCTCAACCAGGAGAAGTTGCATTTTTCACTCCTTGAGGGAGTCCAGTTTGCCTGGAATGAGACGCTCTATGCATCCATGCTGATCTTCCAGAGTGTCGAGAAGCTCGTTACCGGTGCAGTCGGTGCAGACAAGCTGGGAGGGGTGCTCACCATTGTCGATGTCACAGCCCAGGCAAGCAATGTAGGCATCGTCGCCCTCTTCTTGTTTACTGCGCTTATCTCCGTGAACCTCGGTGTGCTGAACCTGCTGCCTATTCCGGCACTCGATGGAGGGCACATTATCTTCAATCTCTATGAATGGATACGGGGAAAAGCGCCAAGCGAAGCAGTAATGTACTATCTGACAGTCACCGGCTGGGGAGTTTTAATCTCTCTGATGATGCTCGGGTTGTATAATGATATCAATAGACTACTAGGCTAACAAAGGAAGGATATAAAATGATACTCGATAAAGAACAGCTGAGAAAAAACCTTGATGAAGTGATCTGGAAGATCGAACAGGCGCGTATCGCTGTGAGCGAGCACCACATTGTCCAGCTTGTGGGTGTCGGAAAGTATACGGAGATCGAAAATATCGCGGCGCTCTACGAACTTGGGCAGAGGGCTTTCGGAGAAAACCAGGTGCAGCAGCTGGCACAGCGTATGGAGGCACTTGATGACCTTCCGCTGCAGTGGCACATGATCGGCTCTTTGCAGAAAAACAAGATCAACAAGCTTATCGATCTCCGTCCCTTCCTGCTTCACTCCCTCGACAGCATCGAACTGGCAGAAGAACTCAATAAGAAGCTGGAAGCAAAAGCACAAACGATGAGCGCTCTCCTTCAGATCAATGCGGCAGGTGAAGAAACAAAGTCGGGTGTTGCCACTGAAGTGGCCTACGACGTCTACCAGCAGATCAAAGAGAGCTGCCCCAACATCAACCTCAAAGGGGTCATGACGATCGGCGCCCATACAGAAGATACCGCGTTGATACAAAAAAGCTTTGAAGAGACCTATGCGGTTTACGATAGGGTACAAAAAGAGGGAGCAACCATCTGCTCCATGGGAATGAGCGGGGATTATGAACTGGCGATCAGATGCGGATCGAACCTTGTTAGGGTAGGCTCAGCATTATTTAAAAGCTAGATATAATCTAGCTTGCATGCTGACCTCTTTGGCAGTCGCTGCAGAGACCGTAAAGGTTAATCTGTTCGCTGCTTAGCGTAAAATTCTCTTCTTTGGTCATATCTTCTATCAATGTATCCACACTGCGGATCAAAGGCTTGTCTTCCACTTTTCCGCACTCTGTACATATCAGGTGGATATGATCCTCTTTCTTTAACTCATATTTTGACTTCTGCCCTGCTACGGGGACCTCTACCAGAACATTTTTTTCGACCATCAACAGGATGTTTTTGTAAACGGTAGCGAGTGATAGTGAGGCATGGATCTTAGAAACTTCTTCGTAGATAGTATCAATCGTAATATGTCCATATTTTTCGATTGTCTCAAGGATGTTTATACGTTGAAAAGTTGCTTTGAGCCCACTCTCTTTGAGCAGTGTGACATAATCTGTCATCTTGTATCCTTCAAAGCGCATATAGAAGATGGGAGGCAATGGTTTAGCTTCTTGCTCCGACTAAAAAGGGGAAGAGGGGTGCCGAAGAAGAAGCTAAAGCATTACCTCCACGTTATGTAACGTAGATGTAACGTTTGTTATGCGCGTATTATAGCCCAGCAAAGCTGAGCCTAAGCTTAAATTATAAATCTTTTTCGTGTTTTGCGAGATATTCTGCAACACCGGCAGTGTCAGCTTTCATACCTTCATCGCCTTTTTGCCAACCGGCAGGACAAACTTCACCATATTCGTTCGTAAAGAGCATTGTATCCACCATTCTGATCATCTCATCGATGTTTCTTCCAAGCGGCAGGTCGTTGATCACTGCATGTCTTACTGTACCGTCTGCATCAATAAGGAAAGAACCTCTAAGCGCTACGGACTCGTTAAGAAGTACATCATAGTCTCTTGCGATCTGCTTGTTAAGGTCAGCTACAAGTGGCATATCAACTCTGCCGATACCACCTTTTTCTACCGGAGTCTCTCTCCATGCGAAGTGGCTGAACTGGGAATCGATCGAACAACCGATGACATTGACCCCTCTCTCTCTGAACTCTTTTGCTCTGTGTGAGAATGCGATGATCTCGGATGGACATACAAAGGTAAAATCCAGCGGGTAGAAAAAAAGTACCGCACCTTTCTCACCAATATTTTCATAAAGGTTGAAATCTTCTACGATCGAACCGTTTGCAAGCACAGCAGTCGCTGTAAAATCAGGAGCTTTTTTAGTAACTAGCATTTAACTTCCTTATTGATAATTTTTATTAACAAAATAATTTTATCACAATTAAATTAATTTACTCTTAATCCATTTAAAATGGTAATAAACCAAACTTTTTAATAAAGGTCTCATCGATATCGATGAGACCTTTTGCCTGCAACCCATCCAAAACTTCTTTGGTACAGTGCGTATCACCGGGCCACTCTCTATCATATCCGTCTATCATACCCTTGTTTGTCCCGTCAATGACAATGAACGGAGAAAGTTTGATATCTCTCTGTGCATCGATATTGTTCACTACACGCCAGATCAGCATATAGGGATTATGGATATCATTGTTTGTTTTATCGACAACCACCAGCACTTTTATATGCTCTTTAAGGCTATCTACCTTCTCCCAGTCATCCGATATCGACTTTGTCTTCTCTACGGTAATCACACAGAGAGGATTTTTGGTATGGGTCATATACTGTTTGAGTTCAAGGATATTGCTGTCGATCTCCTGCATCTTAGCCAGGAGTTCGCTGTCGCTCAGCGGCACCGCGATACCTTCGGCCACTTCGCTGCCTGTTGCATCGATCCCCAGTTTGCCGCCGACAAACTGTTCGGGCGAAGAGTGGTCCAGATGGTCGACGACACCCTGGGTGATCAGTATCTTGTTTTGATCGAGTCTGTTGAGTATATGTTCGGTCAAAGCTTCGTACGCTTCAAGCTCGGGAGCATCCTCCCCGACAAAAACCGCATGCTTGACAAAACTCATCTGCCCTACTCCCCAGAACGCATGCATAAACTGCTGTGCATGCCCTTTGTAGAGTGTTTTCATCTTGGCGAGTATCAGGTTGTGGAAAACCCCGTTTTCAGGCATATTGTAGTCGATGAGATCAGGCGCCATCGGTTTGAGCATCGGCAGAAACACTCTTTCGGTCGCCCATCCCATATATTTATCCTCAAGCGGGGGCTTTCCTACCACTGTCGCGGCAAAGACAGGCTTTGATTTCATCGTGATCGTCTCCACCTCCAATACAGGGAAAGGTTCTTTGAGCGTATAGTAGCCCGTATGGTCACCAAACGGCCCCTCGATCTCCATCTTCTCTGGGTCCACGAACCCTTCGATCACGATATCAACATCTTCCGGGATATAGATATCGTTGGTGATCGACTTCACCACCCTTGCATTCTGGTTGCGCACAAATCCGTAGAGCAGCAGCTCGAACATACCGTGAGGCATCGGTGCCTGTCCGCACCAGATATAGAGCGGGTCACCGCCGACTGCAACACTCACCGGCATTTTTTTCCCGGCTCTTTGATACTGGTCAAAAAAATGGGAAGCGTCTTTATGGATCTGCCAGTGCATCCCCAGCCTTCTCTTGTCGTACTGCTGCAGCCTGTACATGCCAAGGTTCTGCATCTGCCCGTCAAGGCTCTGGGTATAGACCTGCCCCATCGTAATGAACGGACCGCCATCCTCCTCCCAGGTTTTCAGTATGGGCAAGCTGTCAAGATCGACCTCCTCTTTCGTGTAGATCACCTCCTGACACGCTCCCCTTCCTTTGAGTCGTTTGGGGAAAACATTCTTCAGACTGAAGAGCTTGGGAAGCATTTTCAGCTTTGCAACCACTCCCTTCGGCGGTTTGAGTTTCAGCAGCTCCTCAATCCCCTCTGCCACTTCATCGGGATGTTTGCCGAAAATCTTCTCTGTGATCTCTTTGTTGGCAAAGATATTCATCAATACAGGCATATCATAGGTAATGCCCTTGGCTTTGTTGACAGGGTTCGTAAAAAGCAAAGGACGGGAGTCCTCTTTTTTTACTTCGATATAGGCAACATGCGGTATTTCAAGTTCAACATCAAGCGGCTCATCGATAATCTTCAAATTTCCATGCTCTTTCAGCCATGCAACCACATCTTTCATATCCATCCTTCTTGCTATAAATCTCATCAACTCTATATGATTGGAAAGATTATAGCAAAACCGGATGAATTTTATAGAAGAAGAATCGCCAAATATCAGCGATTCTTGTTAGATGATCATAGGAATATATCCATGAATCCCACGAACCAGCAAACAGGATTCATCCATGCGAAGAATCCATCACAATAGGTAGAGGGTCTGCTGTTAGGATCTGTTGGGTCCGTACCCTCCTCTATTTCGGCACGATCCCCGTAACCATCATCATCCGTATCAGTGTCTAACGGATCTGTAATATAGACATTTCCCGCCCCGATATCTGTAGTGACTTCATAGTTATCCCCAAGCCCGTCATCATCAGAGTCTTGATCATGGGGATCCGTTCCGATGCTCAACTCATCACCGTCATTAAGCCTGTCTCCGTCACTGTCAGGATCATTAGGATCTGTACCGATGTTCACCTCCTCTCCGTCATGAAGTCCGTCCCCATCACTGTCCGGATTGGCAGGGTCCGTATGATGTGTACTGCTCTCCTCGCTATTGCTCAGCCCGTCACCGTCCATATCCGTGTCAGTCGCATCAGGGATACCGTCTCCATCGATATCTGAAGGTACACTTGTATCATCCAACGGATCACTGCCGGCTGCCTTCTCCTCACTATTGCTGTACCCGTCACCGTCACTGTCATTGGTCGCATCATCATCCACGGTATCAAGTTCATCAGAAACACCGTCACCGTCACTGTCAGTATTCGCCGACTCGACCGCATCGATCTTGCCGTCACCGTCGGTATCCGTTGTACCCTCTGCGCCGTCATTTTTACCGTCTCCGTCCGTATCAGGGTTCAGCGGATCGGTTCCGTTGCTCACCTCTTCACCGTCCCAAACACCGTCCCCGTCCGTATCTGCTCTCAACGGATCGGTTCCATGTGTGATTTCATCCGCATTGCTCAACCCGTCCCCGTCGCTGTCATTGGTCGGATCCTCATTGGCTCCATCGAGTTCGTCAGGGACACCGTCACTGTCGCTGTCGCTGATCGCCGATTCGACCGCATCGATCTTGCCGTCACCGTCGGTATCCATCACACCCTCTGCACCGTCACTCTTTCCGTCTTCATCCGTATCCGGGTTCAGCGGATCGGTTCCATTGCTCACTTCCTCGCTGTCAGATAGCCCGTCTCCGTCCGTATCCGCTTTCAGAGGATCCGTTCCATAAGTATTGGTTTCATCATCATTGCTCAGCCCGTCTCCGTCGATATCCGGATCCGTCGCATCAGAAAGAGCGTCTCCATCCAGGTCTCCGGGAACACTTGTATCATCCAGCGGACTGCTTCCGGCTGCAGTCTCGTCACCATTGGTATATCCGTCCCCGTCACTGTCGTTGGTTGCATCATCATCTGCTGCATCGAATTCGTCAGGGACACCATCACTGTCGCTGTCACTGATCGCCGACTCTACTGCATCGAGCTTGCCGTCTTCCTCACTATCGGTTGTCCCTTCAACGCCGTCACTCTTCCCGTCACCGTCCGTATCCGGGTTCAATGGATCGGTTCCGTTGGTCACCTCTTCACCGTCCAGAACACCGTCTTCGTCCGTATCTTCTTGTCGAGGATCTGTACCGTGAATATTGGTTTCATCCGTATTGCTCAGCCCGTCCCCGTCGCTGTCATTGGTGGGATCCTCATTGGCTGCATCCAGCTCATCCGCCACACCGTCACTGTCGCTGTCAGTGATTACCGATTCAACCGCATCGATCTTCCCGTCTCCGTCTTTGTCAATCGTACCTTCCAAGCCGTCACGTTTCCCGTCACCGTCCGTATCCGGGTTCAGCGGATCGGTTCCGTTGGCCACTTCATCCCCATCTGAAATACCGTCTTTATCCGTATCTTCTTTCAGCGGGTCAGTACCGTAAATATTGGTTTCCTCTGCATTGCTCAGCCCGTCCCCGTCACTGTCATTGGCCGGATCCTCATTGGCTCCATCGAGTTCGTCAGGGACACCGTCACTGTCGCTGTCGCTGATCGCCGATTCGACCGCATCGGTATTTCCATCATCATCTTTGTCAATAGTACTTTCCAGATCGTCACTCTTACCGTCTCCGTCCGTATCTGGGTTCAACGGATCAGTTCCGTTGCTCACTTCCTCGCTGTCAGATACCCCGTCTCCGTCCGTATCTGGGTTCAACGGATCAGTTCCGTGAGTATTGGTTTCATCATTATTGCTCAGTCCGTCTCCGTCGATATCCGGATCAGTCGCATCGGAAAGACCGTCTCCATCCAGGTCGCCGGGAACACTTCTATCATCCAGCGGATCGCTGCCGGCTGCTGTCTCATCGGCATTGCTATATCCGTCCCCGTCACTGTCGTTGGCCGGATCATTGTCCATTGCATCCAGTTCGTCAGAAACACCATCGCTGTCGCTGTCACTGATCGCCGATTCTATGGCATCGAGCTTACCGTCACCGTCGGTATCCATCACACCTTCTGCACCGTCATTTTTACCGTCACCATCCGTATCAGGGTTCAGGGGATCAGTCCCGTTTTTTATTTCATCAGTGTCAGATACACCATCGCCGTCCGTATCTCTTTTCAAAGGATCGGTTCCATGTGCGATTTCATCCGCATTGCTCAGCCCGTCCCCGTCACTGTCATTGTTCGGATCCTCATTGGCTGCGTCGAGTTCATCCGCCACACCGTCACTGTCGCTGTCGCTGATCGCAGACTCAACCGCATCGATTGCACCGTCTCCGTCTGTATCCGTCGTACCTTCTTCTCCGTCACTCTTCCCGTCACCGTCCGTATCCGGGTTCAGCGGATCGGTTCCATTGGTTACTTCCTCAATATCAGAAACATTATCTTCATCACTATCCAATGCTTCTCCAACATCAGAAATACCATTACCGTTCTCATCCGTAATCGTTGCAGAGTTTTCATCAGACTCTTCTGCATTTGTCAATCCATCATGATCCGTATCAGTATCCGATGGATCAGGAACCAATGGGTCGGTCCCTGTAGCAGTTTCATCTGCATCGGATATCCCGTCATTGTCATCGTCGGTATCTTCACAGTTATATACACTATCCAGGTCTGTATCTCGAACCTCCTTACCTTCGGCTAGCGCTACCTCTACACATGTCATCTCCTGTTCTACAGTTACTTCTTCAACATCACTCACCGATCTATTTCCGTTGCATCCGCTTTCGCCACATCCGGCTAGCATTAACAGCATCAAAAAACCTATCGTCCCGTCCCTGAAAAAATTCATAGATTTCCCTTATATTTAAAATTTATATATTACAATACAATAATATAACTTTAATAATGTCTATTAAATCTATAGATTTTAATCTATTTATTTTTTAGCTAAATTTAGGGACATTTTAAGATGCAGTAAGGATGTTTTAGAGTCCACTTTGAAACATGTTAAAAGATATCTTTTGAAATGTATGGCAGGGAATTATTGAGAAATGAGAAGTGATCTTTTATCACTTACAGTTATCCTGATGATAACTGTAAGTACGTTGAGAGAAGCATTAAAGTCTTTGCGGCATCTCTTCTTTGAAGGCCAATGTTTCGGCTTTCTCCAGTATCTCCATGGCCCCCTCATCGATCATCGCCTGGGCAAGCGCTTCTCCGAGATTTTCGCAACACTCAATCTGGGTAGAGAGTACGGCTTCCAGGATATTCGTTCCGTCAGGATAGCCGATCATCGCCCTGATCGTCATCTCTTCGCCCTCTATGACCGCATTGACTGCTACAGGAGCAGAACACCCTGCACCGAGCTTCGCGATAAAGTCACGCTCCAGTTTTGTGCAGAGAAAACTCTTCTCATCATTCAGGCTCAGGGCAATCTCCCTCACCCTCTCATCGTTCTCCACGATCTCGATACCCAGTGCAGCCTGCCCCATTGGAGGGATCATGAAGTCCAGTTTCTCGACATAGGGAATATCTTTGAGAAGATCCAGCCTGTAGAGGCCGATATAGGCAAGAATGATCGCATCATACTGCCCCTCCTCAAGCTTTCTCAGACGCGTATTGACATTACCTCTTAGATCTTTTATTGTAAGGTCCGGACGTTTTTGCAGTATCTGCATACGTCTTCTCAGACTTGTGGTACCCACTACTGCGCCACGGGGA
>DSDW01000006.1 GCA_011048515.1 Campylobacterota bacterium
AACTCAAAATAGGTATCAAGCAGCATAGAGAGATAACTAAGTCCAAAAATCAGGTCAGGATTGCTGCCTCTTGAAGTACGGTAGTAAAGATCATCTGTCTCATAAGTATCATCAGCGTTCCAGATCGCTTCCACCATCACATCGGGGTTGATATAGCTGGCTTCAATCAATATCTGTTCACTCTCATCTGTCGCTTTTGCCTCTTCCTCCTGGCTCACACCCACCGTCGAGAGTACTTTCCCGTTACCGATGACTTCGACAATCCCTTTTTGTGCGGAACGTACGATCACGGTAACCTTATCTTCATTACGGAAAAAACTGCTTTTATAGGCTCTCAATGCGATCCCCGTTGTATGCATCGCATACTTCAGCATCGCATCAACTTTGTCTTCTGTGCTCTCATCAATCAATGCCAGTCTAAGATCGATAAGGAAACTGCTGTGTACGTGTTCAAGGTTTGCCAGTTTAAAGTGGAGGTCGGCGTCGATCTCTCCCTCCTGATGGATCTCTGCTTCTCTGGCGATACCGAGCTTCATCTTCTCTTCTTGCTTGTACTCAAAGAGCTTCATCTCTCTATCCAATGCGACACTCAGGTCCCTGGCCACACCGTAGATACTCAGACAGTCGCCTCTGTTGGCAGTAAGTTCAAGCTCGATGACCGTATCGGCAACCGTCAGGTACTCACCCAACTCCTTGCCGACCTCAAGTGTACCGATACTCTCATCAAGGATCATGATCCCCTCACCCATTGCAGGCAGGCCGAGTTCGGTGGAGGAACACACCATCCCTTCACTCTCTACTCCACGCAGCTTGGCATGCTTGATCACAAAATCACCCGGCAACACAGCACCGATCGTCGCTACCGCTACATACTCCGCATCCACAACATTGGCTGCACCGCAGACGATCTGCCTTGTCCCTGACCCCACATCGATCTTACAGACATTCAGTTTGTCTGCATCGGGATGTTTTTCACAAGAGAGTATCTTGCCGATAACGACTTTCTCTGGTATTGTGATCTCTTCGATACTGTCTACTTCAAGACCTATGGCATTAAAGGTCCTGTAGAGCGTATCATTGGATACGTCACTGAGATCTATAAATTCGCTTAACCAACTTCTTGTTACTATCATCTAAACTGCTCCAACAAACGAATATCTCCTTCAAAAAGGCTTCTGAGATCAGGGATATTATGTATCAGCATTGCAAAACGCTCTACCCCCAGACCAAATGCGTACCCACTGACATCTTCATATCCTACGGCCTTGAATACATTGGGGTCTACGATCCCGCAGCCAAGTACCTCAAGCCAACCGGTATGCGAACAGACCCTGCATCCTTCTCCTTTACAGAAGACACAGGAGATATCCACCTCAGCAGAGGGTTCTGTAAACGGGAAGAAGCTCGGTCTGAAACGTACTTCCACATCCCCGAACATATAGCGCAAGAAATCTGTCAGAATCGCTTTGAGGTTGGCAAAACTTATCTTGCCTTTATCATCGACAACCAGCCCTTCTACCTGATGGAACATCGGCGTATGCGTCAGGTCATAATCCCGCCTGAACACAGATCCCGGTGCGATCATGCGGATCGGCGGCTTTGTCTGCATCATCGTACGAATCTGTACCGGTGAAGTGTGCGTACGGAGGAGTGAACCGTCACCAAAATAAAAAGTATCCTGCATATCACGTGCCGGATGGTATTTCGGCAGGTTGAGCGCCTCGAAGTTATGGAAGTCATCTTCTACCATCGGGCCGCTCTCCACGGCGAAGTTAAGCGCTACAAAGTAGTCGATGATCTTATCCATCGTCTCCATCACCGGATGGAGTGCACCCTTCTGTACCCTGTTGCCATACAGAGAGATATCGATCGCTTCGGCTTTGAGAAGATTCTCTATCTCTTCGGCTTTCAACGCTTCATAACGTGTATCAAAACGCTCCTGCAGCACAGCTTTGGTTTGGTTGAGACCTTCGGCAAATGCTTTCTTCTCAGGCCCCGGGATATCTTTCATCTTCGCAAACTCTGCAGCAAGCACACCCTTTTTGCCGAAAAGTTCCACACGTACTTTTTCCAGTGCTTCAAGCGACGCAGCCTGAACGATTTTCTCTTCTAATTCTTTCATACAATCCTCTGTAGATCACTTCTATGTATTGCCGTGATTTTATCGAAAAGTTGCTAACAGTGGGATTTATTATGCTTTATCTGTGTTATAATTGCCCATGAAAAGCGTATAAAGGACAAGCAGTATGTGTATATTTTGTAAAATCGTAAACGGTGAGATCCCAAACAATACCGTGCATGAAAGCGAGCATTTTCTGGCATTTCATGATCTCTATCCCAAGGCGCCCATCCATATCCTTATCATCCCTAAAATCCATGTAGACTGTTTTCAGGATGTGGGTGCAGAGACGATGGCGGGACTGACCCTTTTTGCACAGGAGGTCGCGAGAAAAGTGGGTATCGCTGAGACGGGATACAGGCTTATCACCAACAATGGAGAGGACGGCGGACAGGAGGTTTTCCATCTTCACTTCCATATGCTCGGCGGCGCTAAACTCAGCTGGGACCACTCCCACGAAGATGCACATAGAAGTATCTAGCGCTATCTCTTCCCCCTCTTTATCAGAGGGGCTAGAGAATCATCACTGTTACGTTTCATCCCATACTTGCTACACTGTAATCTTTTTAAATAAAATAAAATTTATCCTATTAATCTACTAAGCGCAATTCTTGTATACTTACTGAAATATCATTGTATCTAGGGGTGGTAGTTTTACCTGAGAAATACCCTTTGAACCTGATCCGGGTCATGCCGGCGTAGGAAAGAGCACTTTCATCACTTCAGGATTTCTCCCTTTCACCCGAAAATACACCGATAAATCTTTACCAAGGATAGTATGATGCATACAAAACTGTTACCCCTGTCACTGATCGCTGCTATGGCACTGCAAAGTGCCTATGCAGAGAGTACTACAGAACTAGACCCTATCGTAGTCAGTTCGGATTTCAGGGAGAAAAAACTTTCAGAAACGAGCAATGCCGTCACTGTGATCGGCGAAGAGCAGCTCTATGATAAAGCCTCGCAAGCATTCATTGACGTACTCGGTACTGCTCCCAATGTAAACTTCTCAGCGGGTGCATCCAAAGCAAAATATATCCAGATCAGAGGAATCGGTGAAAGAAGTCAGTTTGAAACACCGATCAATCCTTCTGTAGGGTTGATGATCGATGGCATAGACCTTTCCTATACGACACTGGGGGCAACACTCTTTGATGTCAAGCAGATTGAGGTACTCAGAGGACCACAGGGAACCACTTTTGGCGCAAATGGACTTGCGGGTGTGGTAAACGTGGAGAGTAATTCCCCTACACGGGAAACAGAAGGGCATATCGAAGCAACCGCGGGCAACTACAATACCAAAGCTTTCGGAGCTGCTGTAGGTGGCGAGATCAGCGAAAATCTGCTTGGAAGATTCTCTGTTTATAAAAATACGAGTGACGGATTTATGAAAAACAGTTATCTTGATCGCAAAGATGTCAATAACATCGATGAACTTGCAGCAAAAGCACAACTCAGATGGTTTGCTTCAGACAACCATACCATCGACCTCAACCTCATGCATGCCGATATTGACAACGGATATGACGCTTTTGCACTGGATAACTCCAGAACCACCCACTCCGATCAACCCGGGCGCGATACACAAAAAACCGATGCCCTCTCTTTGAAGTCTACCTATGACCTTGATCCTATGCGCCTTATCAGCAAACTGAGCTATATGCAGTCCGATCTTATCTACAGCTATGATGAGGACTGGTCCTATGTCGGGGAGTTTGATGCTTCGTTGTGGCCCTATATGGGGTTTGACCAGTATGAAAGAGATATAGAACAGGGTGATCTGGATATCCGTGCGCTCTCTACCGAATCAAGCCGACTTTTCAATGGCACGACGGAGTGGACACTGGGGATTTACGCGAAACAGTTTAAAGAGAAGATGGACAGATATCATCCGACTGACTATGGCGCAGAACTCCATTTTGACAGTCACTATAAAACAAAAAACAAAGCGATCTATGCACAGCTGGATTCGCACCTCAATGATAAACTTACGCTGATCAGTGGTATCAGGATAGAGAAATGGGAAGCTGACTATAGCGATTCTCATGATGTCATCATAGAAAATGATGAAACGATGGTCGGAGGGAAGATAGGGCTGAATTATCAGCATAATGATACCCTGCTCTATTACACGACACTCTCAAAAGGATACAAACCCGGAGGCGTCAATGCCGGTACTACCCTGAGCGAAGAGGAGAAAACATTCGGTACGGAGACACTATGGAACCTTGAAGCGGGAGTGAACTCTTCGCATCTCGACAATACACTCACAAGCAGACTGAACCTCTTTTACGGCAAACGCAAGGATATGCAGGTGAAACTCTACCAAGAAGATCTTCACAGCTTTACCGACTATCTTTCCAATGCCTCAAAGGGTACCTACTATGGAGTGGAGTCTCAACTCGATTACATGCCTATCCAGACACTGCATCTTTATGCCAGTCTTGGACTGCTCAAAGCAGAGTTTGACGAGTATACACCTGAACTTGAAGGGAGAGCACCTGCACAATCTCCTAAATATCAATACAACATCGGGTTCAACTACTTCCTCACTGAAAACTGGAAACTCAGTACAAATCTGGAAGGCAAAGGCAGCTACTATTTCTCAAATACCCATAACCAAAAATCAGATGCCTATCAACTCCTGAATACAAGTATCGAATATATGCACGGCAACTGGTCTGCAATCTTATGGGCAAGGAATATTACCGATGAAGACTATCAGGTCAGAGGATTCTACTTCGCAAATAACCCTGCAAACGGGTATATCGATGAGCTCTACATACAGCAGGGCAATCCAAGAACCTTCGGCCTGACCGTAAGCTACAACTTCTAAGGAGCCGCCATGCAGATCTCTGTAGATATCAGTCTCTACCCCCTCAAAGAGATGGGGTATGAGCAGCCGATCCTGGACTTCATCGCCGCACTGGAGAAAGAGCCGAATGTAGATATCGTACGTAATGAACTGAGCACCCAGATCCATGGGGATTATGCTATCATTATGAAACTGCTGCACGAAGAGATATATGCCGTTTTCGAGGAACTTCCCGATTCGGTATTTGTCCTCAAAATTGTAGGAAACAACCGTAAAGGTATCTACTAAATGAACGTTGACCTCGACGCTGTACTTGCCGCTTTTACTGCGATGCAAAAATGGGAAATCATTGCAGTCATACTCGGGATACTCTATGTCATCCTCGCCGCAAAAGAGTCGGTATGGTGCTGGGTCTCGGGTTTTTTCAGTACCCTGATCTATACACTCCTTTTCTGGGAAGGAGAGCTCCTCTCCTCTGCACTCCTCAACTTCTACTATATGGGGATGTCAATCTATGGTTTTATCCTCTGGAAACGCGGTGAAGGCAGAGATGACACACATCTTGCTGTCACCTCCTGGCCGGTTTCAACACATCTCTTTGCTATTGTGGTCGGAGTGCTCTTCAGCCTTTTTGCAGGCTACCTTCTTGCGACCTATACGGAAGCACGTCTTCCTTATCTTGACGCATCCGTCATGGTCTTCTCTGTATTCGCTACATGGATGCTGGCACAAAAGATACTCGAAAACTGGCTCTACTGGATGGTTATAGATGTTGCTGCGATCACGCTCTACTGGTCGACAGGGTACCACGTAACGATCATTCTTTTCACGATCTACGCCATACTCTCCCTCTATGGCTATTTCAGTTGGCGCAAGTCCAAGGAAGGTCTATAGATGGATCTCGAGCTGGAGGGCTACCCGATTTTCCTGAAGGACCCGATCAAAACCCTCTCTTTGCTCCCCGAGCAGGGGTATTGCAATGTCAACTACCTGGCGATCACCGAAAGTACACGCTATCTGCTGAGAAAACTTCAGCCCAATCAAATAGACCGCTCATTTGAGTACCGGGTACAACACCGGGCGCACCAGAGAAAACTCGGGGCCAAACCCGTCCACTATGATGAGGAAAATTACCTTATGATCTCGGATTTTTTGGAAGGAGAACACAAGAACAGGCTCACCCCCAGGGAACTTCGGACCCTGGCCTCCACCCTGCGGAAACTCCACAAGATCAAGCTGAGAAGCAGACCCTACAGACTCAAAAAAGCGTTCAAGCCCAGACACACCAAAGCGCTTCATGCACTAAGGAAGCTAAACAGAGAGCCCAGAGAACTTGTCCTCACCCATCATGACCTCAACCCCCGGAATATCCTCTTTCACAACCAAAAAGTGAAGTTCATCGACTGGGAATATACCGGGCTCAATGACCGCTACTTCGACCTGGCGACCATCGCAGCAGAGTACCACCTCACAAAAAGAGAGGAGCACTACTTTTTAAGAAGCTACTTCAAAAACAGCGCCAGGGTCAACCTCAAAAAACTCCACCTCTACAAAGAGCTTTATACCATTCTCTGTTCTCTTTGGTTCAAAAACCTTGATGCAACAAATAACTTATAAATTGAGTCCGTTGAACATACCGTCATTCCGGACTTGATCCGGAATCCATAGGCTTTAATGCCTTAAAAAGAGTAGATCCTGAATGCCCGCAGGAAATACCTTTTAGGTGCAAGTTCAGGATGACGAAGACAATTATTCAGAGGGTTTAAGTACAGCTAGCGTCAGCCTCTTATGTTTTTATTTTATGTATGCCGTAGGTGCTTTGGGGGGGGTCGTTGCCTACGCGGCTTCACTTTGTTCCTGTCGCTCCGGTTCCTGCCCTACAAAGGCAAAGCAGTTTGCCTTTGCTTCACGGGCTTCATCTTTGTCACATCAACCTTGTGCTTGCACTCTCTGTGAGAAAGAAAAAAATGAACATACCACACTCTAACCAAAGAGAAAAAATTTTGTATACTTTAACACTTATTGTGTCACAAAATAACACATAAAAAAATAACACCAAACAACTTTTATATTAGATTAAAGTTTACTTTGCTATAGTGCGTATAAGTCCTTTCGGGGAGTCCAAAAGGTATCTATTTGCTAAGAGCGCAGACTTTTAGCAAATGGATGCCCAGTGGGCTGAGATGGCAGATGCCAGACCCGTCGAACTTGAACCGGATCATACCGGCGTAAGGAAGAAGGAAAGCAACGGCACAATAACCCTCGGGTTAGCCTGCCATTTTAGAACACTCCATGCATTGATGCATACCTCTAAAACTGCAACTCCCTCTTTTTTACACACAATATATTCCAATATATGAGGTAAAAAAATGACAAAACGATTCCAGGACACATTAAGTGCATCAAGCGAAATTATCACCAGAGACCCCTTACCGGGATCGCAAAAAGTATATTTCGAAGGAACAATACACCCCGATATCCGTGTTCCTATGAGAAAGATCACATTGACCAATGACGACGTACTCCATGTCTATGACACATCAGGGCCATACACAGATCCAAGCGTTGAGATCGATGTGGAAAAAGGGATCCCCGCTATCCGAAAATCATGGATCGAAGCCAGAGACGATGTAGAGGAGTATCAGGGGCGCATTATGGCGCCTGAGGACAACGGCTACAACACCGAAGAGCAGCTCGAGTTCGTGACAGCCGGTTCCAAAGGGCTGGTACGTACACCGCTTCGCGCGAAAGAAGGGAAGAACGTTACACAGCTTCACTACGCAAGAGCAGGGATCATCACACCTGAGATGGAATTTGTCGCGATGCGTGAAAACCAAAATCTTGAAATGACGCGCACATACCTCAATGACGAGGAGAGAGAAGCAAGACTCAAAGGCCATAGCTTCGGAGCGAACCTTCCTGAAGAGATCACTCCCGAGTTCGTGAGACAGGAAGTTGCCGCAGGACGTGCCGTGATCCCTTGTAACATCAACCACCCGGAAGTGGAGCCGATGATCATCGGACGTAATTTCCTCGTCAAGGTAAACGCGAACATCGGTAACTCAGCAACCACTTCCAGTATCGCCGAAGAGGTAGAGAAGATGGTATGGTCGACAAGATGGGGAGCAGACACGGTGATGGACCTCTCTACAGGGAAAAACATCCACACCACGCGTGACTGGATCCTGCGCAACTCACCGACACCGATCGGAACCGTACCGATCTACCAGGCACTTGAAAAAGTAGATGGGATTGCAGAAAACCTTACATGGGAAGTCTTCAGAGATACACTCATCGAGCAGGCGGAGCAAGGGGTGGACTACTTTACGATCCATGCAGGGTTGCTGCTTCACCATGTACCGATGACAGCAAAGCGTGTCACAGGTATCGTCAGCCGCGGCGGTTCGATCATGGCAAAATGGATGATCGCGCATCATCAGGAGAACTTCCTCTATACACACTTCAGAGAGATCTGTGAGATCATGAAAGCCTACGATATCACTTTCTCACTGGGTGACGGTCTCAGACCTGGATCGATCGCCGATGCCAACGACGAAGCGCAGTTTGCAGAGCTCAAGGTACTTGGCGAACTGACCAAGATCGCTTGGGAGTATGATGTCCAGACCCTGATCGAAGGGCCGGGCCACGTACCGATGCACATGATCAAAGAGAATATGGAGAAACAGCTTGAGTGGTGCCATGAAGCGCCGTTCTATACACTCGGGCCGTTGACTACAGATATCGCTCCGGGGTATGACCACATCACATCAGGGATCGGTGCAGCGATGATCGGATGGTTTGGATGTGCGATGCTCTGCTATGTCACGCCCAAAGAGCACTTGGGGCTTCCGAACCGTGAAGATGTCAAAGAGGGGCTGATCACCTACAAACTTGCAGCGCACGCAGCAGATATCGCCAAAGGCCACCCAGGCGCCAGAGCAAGAGATGACGCGATGAGCCAGGCGAGATTTGAGTTCAGATGGCATGACCAGTTCAACATCGGACTTGACCCGGAACGTGCGATGGACTACCATGATGACACGATGCCGATGGAAGCTGCGAAGAGTGCGCACTTCTGTTCTATGTGCGGACCGAAGTTCTGTTCGATGAAGATCTCCCAGGAGGTAAGAGACTTTGCCGATGCACAGAATATGAGTATCGAAGAGGCAAAACAGAAAGGGATGGAAGAGATGTCGATGACCTTCCAGGCAATGGGGAGCGAGGTCTATATAGACCCGGACAAAGCAAATCAATAAGGGGGTTTGTATGAAAAAAGTAGCGATAATCGGTGCGGGACTCCTGGGAAGGGTCACGGCACTCAACCTGTTGGAGAATGAAGAGATAGAACTGACAATCTATGAGAAAGCAGGATACGACGGCGAAGAAGCAGCAGCATCCACGGCTGCGGGGATGCTCGCGCCATTTGCAGAGCTGGAGACTGCGGAGTCGGCGATCCTCGATCATGGAATGCGATCGATCAAACTCTGGCCAGCGATCCTGGAGAAGATCGGTATTCCCGAAGCCTACCAGCAGACAGGAAGCATCATCACTGCACACCCGCAGGACCAGGCCGAACTCGACCGATTCATCTCTACGCTGCACGCCAAAGTACCGGCAGCAGAAGGGATCAGGACACTGGACAACCGTGCACTTGTGGAGCTGGAGCCTTCGCTCAAACACCATACGCAGGCATACCACCTCTATGCGGAGGGTCAGGTCAACTCTGCGATGTTCATCGAGGCATCGACGAAGTACCTGCTGGATCATCCCAGGGTGACATGGCATGAAAACCATCCGATCGATGAGGGGCTCAGTAATGTAGATACCTTCAATGCTCTGCACAGTACAGACTTTGACTGGGTCTTTGATACACGTGGGCTGGGTGCCAAAGCCGATATGCCTGAGCTCCGCGGGGTACGCGGCGAGGTCTTCTGGCTGGATGCGCCCGAAGTGGATATCAGCAGGCCGACCAGGCTGATGCACCCGCGCTACAAGATCTATATCGTTCCCCGTGCGAACCACCGCTTCGTGATCGGTGCGACAGAGATAGAGAGCGAGGATGACTCACCGATGTCGGTACGATCTTCCCTTGAACTGCTCTCGGCAGTCTACAGTATGCACCCGAGCTTTGCGGAAGCACGCATCGTCAAGACAAAGACAGATCTCCGTCCGACACTGGAGGATAACCTCCCCCGGATCGAACAGCACAAAGGATTTACACGTATCAACGGTCTTTACCGCCACGGCTACCTGCTGGCTCCCGCAATCGTGGAGGAGGCGCTCAATACCGGGATAAGGAGAAGCGCATGACGATCTCTGTAAATGGCGAAAAAAAAGTTTTTGAAAAAGAGCAGATAAGCGTGAGAGAGCTGCTGGATACCCTTCAGTACAAAGAGGGTTTTGCCGTAGCACTCAACACCACTTTTATACTCAATACGACCTATGAGACAACGATGATCAAAGAGGGGGATGTACTTGACATCCTCGCACCTGTACAAGGAGGCTGAGATGAGCCATACAGATATGATAGATACACAAAACGACAAATGGATACTTGAAGGCAAAGAGTTCGACTCACGCATGATGATCGGATCGGCACTCTACCCTTCCCCCAAAGTGATGAAAGAGGCGATCGAAGCCTCAGGTGCACAGATCGTCACGGTTTCTCTGCGCCGCCAATCCGGCGGAGACAAAGGGAACCCCTTTTGGGATATCATCAAATCCCTTGGTGTCCAGGTCCTGCCAAATACCGCAGGATGCCACACTGCACAGGAGGCGATCACTACAGCGATGATGGCACGGGAGGTCTTCGGCACCAACTGGATCAAAGTCGAGGTGATAGGCAACCAGTACAATCTCCAGCCTGACCCGTTCGAACTGGTTGAAGCGGCCAAGGTCCTTGTCAAGGAGGGGTTCAGAGTACTGCCCTATACCACGGATGATCTCGTCCTCGCACAGAAACTGGTCGATGCGGGCTGTACCACACTGATGCCATGGGGTTCGCCGATCGGATCGGGAAGAGGCCTGATGAACCCCTATAACCTCAAAGCGATCCGCAAACAGTTCCCGGACCTCCAGCTGATCGTAGATGCGGGGATAGGCAAACCCTCCCACGCGATCCAGGCGATGGAGCTCGGATACGACGGGATACTCCTCAACTCCGCCGTTGCGCTGGCGCACGATCCTGTCCAGATGGCAAGAGCCTTCAGGCATGCCCTTACAGCAGGCAGACTTGGCTACAAAGCGGGTGCGATGCAGGAGCGCGACATGGCATCCCCATCCACGCCTACGATCGGTACGCCCTTCTGGCATCAGGCCTGACCTTTTATCCTCGGAGTATCTCCGGGGATCTACTTATTTCTTACATCATTTCACTATTATTAAATTCTTTTCCCCCTAGACCTTGTTAACGCCGAAGTTTTTGAAAATATTTTCGAAAAAATCCGAGGACTGTTTGAAACAAAAAGAAGTCAATCTTTTTGTTGAGTTCCGCAGATGAGAACCGTTAAGTAAAAGCAAACTGCTTTGCTTTTATAGGTTTGGAACCAAAGCGATGGAACAAAGTGACTCGCGAAGGTAAAACCTAGTTCTGAGGGAAGCTCTGCCGTTAACAACCGTCTAGAGATTTTTGGCTACTTTTTTAAAAAAGTAGTAAAGAAATACGAAGTTTTCTTTATTCTATAACGCAATCAATTCAGCAAACCAGAGAAATGTAAAAAAGCCGATGATATCCAGTGCGGTGATCACGATCACAGAACTGGCAACCGCAGGATCGAAATTCATTCTTTTCAGCAGTATCGGCACGGTTGTTCCCAGTACACCGGCCAACACCAAACTCACAAACATGGAAAGCCCGATCGCTACGGAGATATTCACATTCCCGAACCATACCTGTGCAGCGATCCCGCTGGCAGTACCGAAGAGAAGTCCGTTGGTCAAGGAGATACTGAGCTCTTTTTTGAAGATAGGGCGAAGCAGTTCAAAATTGATGTTGCCCAGAGCCATCTGCCGTATGATCACTGTCATCGTCTGTACAGAAGCAGTCCCCGCCATATTGGCAACGATAGGCAGCAGGATCGCCAGCGCCACCATCACAGAGAGTACCTCTTCAAATATCCCTATCACCAGCGATGCAACGATCGCATTGGCCAGGTTGATCCCCAGCCATATGGAGCGTGTTTCCGTCGATTTGATAAAACTCTCCTGTATCTCTTCGGTTTCATGGAGCCTGCTAAGGTTATAGATCTGCTGCGTAGCACTCTTCTGAACTGCATCCACGACATCATCATGGGTGATACGCCCCAAAAGATGGCCTTTGTTATCCAGCACGGCCAGTGTGGGGAGGTCATACTTGCTCACACTCTCTATCACCTGATCGATACTCTCATGCGCAAGTACACTGTATGACTCGGGATACCTGTCGATGATATGGTCAAAAGTCTGATCCGGCTTCTCTATCAGGAGGTCATCTATCGGGATGGCTTTGATGAACTTGCCTCTTTCATCGGTCACATATACCGACTGTACCGTACCCAGTCCTTCTCTCTTGAGCTCAGCCAATATCTCAATGGCCTCAGCGATACTCTTGTAGCTTGGCACCACAAAGAGCTCTGTCTGCATCAGTGCACCGGCCTGATCCTCCGGATAGGTCATAAGCTTAGAGATAACTTCTTGTCTCTCCGGGCTTAAAAGAGCAAAGACCTTCCGGCTCTTTTCCTTCTCTTTTTTTGCAATAGTCAGAAAAAAATTGGTCGCATCATCACTGTCAAGCGCTTCGATGATCCGGGATAGCCTCACCTCATCACTTTCACGGATATAATCCACCTGAAAGGGGATGGGAAGCTCCATCAATATCTCCGCTCTCAGCTCCGGTGAAAGGAGATTGATATAGGTAAAGAACTTCTCCTCATCATGCTGTTTGAGCACTTCCAAAAAAGCCGCATGATCCGCATCACTCATGTGGATATCATAGGTGCCTTTTTCAAGTTTGTCAAGATAAAGGTCCAGAGATTTCATATCCATACGTTCACTTCCCATTATTGCTCCTCCGTGTTAAGGAGATACGATAGCATAAAAGCGATAAATACTCGCCGCATAGACTTTCCCATATAAACCATCAATTGATTACATAAGGATAAATAGGATAATATATTAATTATAATTAAAGTTTAAAAGGATCTGTTATTAAATTTTTACATATACTTATTAGCATTGTTGCGCTTCCCTTTTTGCTAGCAGGATGTGGCAGTTCATCAGGACCGACTGAGGAGAATACTTCTGGTGATGACAACACTGCATTTCCCGATGCGGTTCCTTACAACGCATCATTTATTTCAGACCATTTTAGCGGTTCTCAAAAATGTGCATTCTGTCATGATGGATTAACAGATCAACATGGAAGTGATGTCTCCATTCATAAAGCATGGCAAAGTACGATGATGTCCAACTCTGCCATCGATCCATTTTGGAAGGCCAAGGTTGCCAGTGAAGTAAATCGCAATCCACATGTCAAAGATATTATAGAAGAGAAGTGTTCCCGTTGCCATACACCCATGGCAAATGTAGAAGTAAACTTTACCGGAGAGCCGGTGACGCTCCTGGATGATGGTTTTTTAAATCCGGATAACCCACATTACGATGCTGCAATGAACGGGGTCAGTTGTAGCCTCTGTCATCAGATCGAAAATACACCTAAATTGGGTACCGTTGAGGGATTTTCAGGTGGATTTGAAATAGCCGAAAACTTTGGAACTGATAGAAATATTTATGGACCGTATAGTGACCCTCTTGTCAATCCGATGATCAATAATGTCAACTTTACTCCTGTCCACAGTGCACATATGAACGAGTCAAAACTCTGCGCAACCTGCCACAACCTTGATACACCGGTACTCCATCCCAACGGAGAGGCTGCAGGGATCTATTTTCCCGAACAAGCACCCTATACAGAGTGGGAATACAGTGACTTTAACGGAACCCAGGAGTGCCAGTCGTGCCATATGCCGGTCGCGGATGGAAGTGTCATTATCTCAACACGTCCACAAAATGGTTCACTCAGTCCACGCTCACCTTTCCGCCAGCATCAGTTCATCGGTGCCAATACCTATATGCTCAATATCATCAAAAACAACAAGGTAAAACTGGGCGCAATCGCTGACGATACGAGCTTTGATCAAACGATCCAAAATAGCCGTGAACTTTTAAAAGCTGCGGCACATACAGAGATTATAAGACCAGGCTTTGCAGATGGCAAATTGAGTTTCAGTATTAAAATAACAAATCACAGCGGACATAAGTTCCCTACCAGTATCCCGACACGTCGTACATGGCTTCATGTTACTATACAAGATGCAAAAAACACTACTCTTTTTGAATCCGGTGCCTTGGCTGAGGATGGAAGAAAAATCATCGGTGTAGATGATAAAACTATCGGGACCTATGAACCACACCATAAGAAGATCGTTGAGCCTTCTCAGGTCCAGGTCTATGAAGGAATCATGGCAGACACGGAGGATCATCTCACCTATACACTGCTGCACGCTGCGAAATTTTTGAAAGACAACCGTATCCTGCCTAAGGGAATGGATAAAACGGATATAAATCTGCCAGACAATATCAAAACCTATGGAGCTGCGGCTAATGACACTGACTTTATCGGGGGAAGTGATACGGTCGATTATGAAGTAGCGTTGCCTCCAAGCACTAGCTATACGATCACTGTAACCCTCATGTATCAAACACTCTCCTATGGGTTCGCGCAAGATCTCTATCAAGATGATGAACTGCCGGAAGTAGCACTGATGAAATCTATGGATGAGAAGACGGACCTTCATTCTGAAAAGGTCTCAAGTGACCAAAAAGTGGTAAATATCCTTCCTTAATAGGGAGGATATTCTCTTTCATCTGTATTCCAATACTTTGTATACCCCAGAAAAACCAGAACTTCTCTTCGTCAATGATGATCAGTGACACTGTTTCTATACATAGTTTTCCTCTTACACTACACACATACCGTGCTATAGTCACACTATGAAGATCAATATATGTAAAAAATTTCCCAAGATCAAAAAGTTTGAAAAAAAGCTTTCAAAAACTTTTCCGGATGCTTCCGTCAAAGTCAACTCCTGCATCGGAGGATTCTGCAAGAAATGCCGGTCAATGCCGGTTGCCAAGGTGGATGGGGTGAAGGTGAAGGCGAAGAAGATAGGGAAGATCATACACTATATAAAAATGCTCTGATCTTTTATCTCCTGTGCTCAGAGCGTATCACCAGCGGGTAGTGGATACACTCTGCTAATCAATAGGAGGTAGCGATTAAGAGAGGATCTCTTCGATCGTGATATAGTCGCCGACTCTACCGGTCATCTGTTCCACATCCGTATTGACCGGAAGAGTTTTCTTGCCTGGCTGCCATCCTGCTGGACATACTTCACCGGTTTTCTCTGCATGCTGCCATGCTTTGACCTGTCTGAGGAACTCATTGACGTTTCTTCCCACCATCGGTGCCTGTACTTCCTGGGCTACGACAGTTCCTTCAGGGTTGATCAGGAATCTTCCTCTAAGAGCGATCCCCTCCTCTTCGATCATCACGCCAAAAGCTCTGCTCACTCTGCCGGTAGGGTCTGCACCGATCGTAAGCTTAAGCCCTTTCAACAGCGGCTCTGTCTCGACAAATCTTTTGTGAGAGAACTTCGTATCAGTAGAGACTGCAAGGATCTCAACACCCATCTCCTGGAACTCGTCATATTTCGCGTTCATTGCCGCGATCTCTGTAGGACATACGAAAGTAAAGTCTGCCGGGTAAAAACATACCACATACCATTTCCCTGCATAATCCTCGCTTTTCACATTTGTATAGTGACCTGTTTTCGCATCATATGCATCCATTGCAAATTCCGGTGCTTTTCTTAGTACTAAAGATGAACTCATTTTCTTTTCCTTTGTTTCTGTATTTGTATTGTTGTTTTCTTCTGAAACGTTTTGCGTTTCTTCTATCGGTTTTGAACCTGTATCACAAGCCATAATCAATCCTTTCTCTAAAGGATAATAATTATCCTTTGATAAAAATTATTCTATAGTAAATAACCTTAAACTTTTATAAATATATG
>DSDW01000007.1 GCA_011048515.1 Campylobacterota bacterium
CCCATAGGTCACCAATGAGAGTATCAGGGCGATAACGATGATCAGCAGGATACTGAAAAGGGGGTCATTGTATGCCGGCAGTATATTTTCCACGCTATACCACCCTTGTAGATGGCTTTAGTGAATAGTGAATAGTGAATAGTAAATAATGTCGGTATGCTTTCCGGCAGAAAGCTTTGATAGGAGAATGGTTTTTACTGTCCGGCATTCCTGATCCCTAATCCTGAATTTTTAATTTTTAATTTTTAATTTCTATCGTAGATTATATCCAATTAGATATAATGCCATTATGATAGATAATGCCTCCATAGAATCCCTTAAAAACAGTATCGATATTGTAGATGTCATCGGCAACTATATTGAGTTGAAAAAAGCCGGTGCCAACTACAAGGCAAACTGTCCTTTTCACGGTGAGAAGACCCCTTCGTTCGTGGTAAGCCCAAGCAAACAGATCTACCACTGTTTCGGCTGCGGGGCGGGGGGAGACACGATCAAGTTCGTGATGGAGATAGAGAAACTGAGCTATCCCGAAGCGATAGAAAAACTGGCGTCGATGTACAACTTCTCTCTGCGCTATAGCAAGGGAAGTTCGGACTACAGTGACGCCAAACGTGTGCTTGAAGCCGTACAGACCTGGTATGTGAAAAATCTCGACCAGAACCCTACGGCACAGACATACCTTGCAGACCGTGGCATCAGTGCCGCATCGATAGAGAAGTTCGGCATCGGTTATGTCCCTTCGGGAATGCAGGTGATGCAGTTCCTGCAAAGAACGATGCTGCCAACACCCCAGGCTGCCGAAGCAGGGGTGATCGCGCAGGGAGAGAGAGGAGAATACTATGCAAGGCTGGTTGAACGTATCACCTTCCCGATCTATTCGCCTGCAGCTTCCATCGTAGGGTTCGGGGGTAGGACGATCACCAACCACCCGGCAAAATATATCAACTCTCCGCAAACCAAACTTTTTAACAAGTCCAGGCTGCTCTACGGGTACCATCTGGCAAAAGAGAGTATCTACAGTAAAAAGCAGATCATTGTCTGTGAGGGGTACCTTGATGTGGTGATGTTCCATCAGGCGGGATTTGACACTGCAGTCGCGACACTGGGTACGGCATTGACCGCAGAACACCTTCCACTGCTTCGAAAAGGCGATCCCAAGGTCATTCTGGCTTATGATGGGGACAATGCAGGTGTGGCGGCAGCCCTCAAAGCCGCCATTATGCTTTCACATGCAGGTTTTGACGGTGGTGTCGTTCTCTTTCCCGATGGGCAGGACCCTGCAGACCTGATTGCAAAAGATCAGAGTGAAGCCGTCGCCAGACTGCTCAGAACATCCAAGCCGCTGATCCCGTTCGTGATAGAAAAAACGATAGAGTCCTACGATCTTTCGGATCCTCGGGCAAAGGAGGCGGCTTTTGCGCATATCAAACAGTTTCTGGACGGTCTTAGCCCGATCATCAAGGATGCCTATATCCCGTTGGCTGCAACACAACTGGGGATCTCTGCCGCGCTCTTCGGGAAACAGACGCAGCCCTCCAGAGCGAGAGAGAGTTTTTCTCAAAACAAAGAGGACCAGGATGTACTTGATATTTTAAAAACGCTTGTAGAAGAACCTAATTTGATGGAGATCGTCCTGGATATGGTTGATATCAAAATGTTCGGCAGATATGCCGGGTATTTTGATCTGCTGGTGAAAGGCGAGTTGAACCATCCTTTTTTTGTAGGGTTGAAGATCAAGGATGATGTCTATGTTTTAGATGAAGAGAAGCTGATGTTTTCGCTGCGGAAAATACTTGTAAGATTCTATGATACAGAGCTCAAGCGTATTGTTGCGGACCAGAATATCCCCTTTGCAAAAAAAAGCTTTCTCATACGGAAGATCAAAACCGACATTATCCCCCGTTTGAAGCGCGGAGAGCTTGTGGCCTACGACAAGGATTTTTTCAGCTGACGGTGAAATCCATGCAATGCACATGCACTCTTCTGCGGATCATCGCAGGGGTCAAGCGTTCCTCAAGAAAAAATCAGCAAATCGCTTTAGAAAAATATCAATAAGATACGCAATTAAAAACCGTGGCAAAAGATATTTAAAATGGAAGTTTTTTATGGAGATTTGTTGGTGACCCCACGGAGACTCGAACTCCGGTAACCAGGATGAAAACCTGGGATCCTAACCGCTAGACGATGGGGCCAACAATAAATTAAAAGTATAAACAAGCTAAAATGGTGACCCCACGGAGACTCGAACTCCGGTAACCAGGATGAAAACCTGGGATCCTAACCGCTAGACGATGGGGCCATCAACTTGTGGACGGCATTATAGTATTTTACAGCTTAAATATATCTTAAAAATAGACAATCAAGAAGGAAACGAGGAGATAAAAATGAAAAAATATCGATTTTTGGTGCTTTTGTTGGCACTGATCTGGATATCTGGGTGTGTGCAGCGTGTCTATACAAAACAGAATTCGGCGCTGATCGTCTTTAAGACACCGACATACAGGTATGCGGATATGGGGTTTATCTATGAGGGAAAAGAGGAGATAAAGGTGGAGATCTACAGCAGCGGAAAACCGCTGACCTCAATGAAGCTATCGGGTGGACAGGTCTGTATGAACACCCTTCAATGTATGCCGGAGTCCAGCTTCAATGCCCGGGTATTGAGCAGGCATTACCCCGAGGGGCTGCTGCGCAACGTATTCGGGGGCAGGGCTATTTTTGATAAAGAGGGATATACCACCACACGTAACGGCTTTACACAAAAACTTTATCAAAGCGGGAAATACGATATAGAGTACACGGTTTTAAACCGGCAGATCGTATTCCGTGATACAATAAACGACATTTTGATCAAAGTACAACAGCAAGGATAAGTGAGCGTGAAAAAATTTGTAGGTGCACACGTAAGTGCAAGCGGCGGTGTGGAGAATGCACCGCTCAATGCCATGGAGATCGGGGCAAAAGCATTTGCCCTTTTTACGAAGAACCAGAGACAGTGGAAGGCAAAGCCGCTGGAGAGCAAGAGCATCGATGCATTCCAGAAGAACCTGGAGATTTCAGGTATCTTGCCCAAACATGTCCTGCCGCATGACTCCTACCTGATCAACCTCGGGCATCCCGAAGCGGAGCAGCTCGAAAAATCACGGGATGCTTTTATCGATGAACTGGAGCGCTGCAGGGTGCTTGGGCTGGACAAGCTGAACTTCCATCCCGGGTCGCACCTGGTGAAGATCCCCAAAAAAGACCCCCATTATGATGAGAAGCTGCTTGAGGCGGAGCTGGGGTGCCTGGATGTGATCGCTGAGTCCATGAACCGGGCGATAGAAGCGACGAAAGGTTCCAGCGTCAAACTGGTGATCGAAAACACTGCAGGCCAGGGGAGCAACCTCGGCTACAGGTTCGAGCATCTGGCGCATATCATCGACAAGATCGAAGATAAAAGCCGTGTGGGGGTCTGCCTCGATACCTGCCACACCTTTACGGCAGGATATGATCTGCGTACCCGCGAAGCGTATGATCGGACGATGGGGGAGTTTGACCGTATCGTAGGGGCCAACTATCTGATGGGGATGCACCTCAATGACTCCAAGCCGCCGCTGGGATCGCGAGTGGACAGGCACCACTCTTTGGGGCAGGGGGAGATCGGATGGGATGCCTTCAGGTTTATCATGAACGACAGCCGCATGGATGATATCCCGTTGATACTGGAGACGATCGATGAGTCGATCTGGGCAGAGGAGATCGCAGCGCTTTACCGTCTGGTAGAGTAGCCTCCGTGCACTTGTGCAAGTTTATAAAGGGCACCTCTAAAGTTTGCACAAGTTCATAAAAGGGTGAACATAAGATCAAGGAGGGAAAAATGAAATGGGTAAAAGGTCTGGCACTGAGTGCCGCAGCTGGCTCACTGGTATGGGCAGGGGGTTATAAGATCCCCGAACAGTCTATCAACTCGACAGCGCTCGGCGCAGCCTATGTGGCGCATACGATGGGCGCAGACACAGCGTATTACAATCCGGCGAATATGGCATTTATGGAGGATAAACGCTATGTCGAGGGCGGTGTGACCCTGGCGCACCTCCCTTCCAACGAGTATACCCTGATCGACCCCTACTCCGGAGAGTCAAAAGTCGAGGATCTGCCGATCCCCTATCTACACTACGTAAGCAGGCCGATGGGTGATTTCAGATGGGGCGTGAGCCTTACGGTACCGGGTGGACTGACGAAACGCTGGGAAGCGCAGCCTCAAAAGTCTTTTGCGGAAGAGTTTACGCTCAAGGTGATAGAACTCAACCCGAGCCTGGCGTATAAAATAGCCGAGAATTTCAGTATCGGCGGTGGTGTGCGGATGATCTACAGTGAAGGTGTTGTCAAAAGTACAGGTCAGGTATCAAGAGATATGGAAGGCGATACGGTTGAATTCGGCTACAATCTTGCCGTTACCTATCAACCGACTTCTGATATCACTCTGGCAGCGACCTATCGGTCAAATATCGATCTGGAAGAGGAGGGAAATGCGAAACTCTATTCGGGTGAAACACTGGCTTATAACGGCGATGCAAGCGTCACGGTCCCGCTGCCCGCAGCGCTTAATCTGGCGATAGCAAAGAGCTGGCAGGAGAGGTTTACCCTGGAATTTGTCTATGAACGCACCTTCTGGTCAGAGTATGAAGCGCTTGATTTTGAATACGGAGGAGCCGATATCGGAGGATTGGCACCCTATTTTGATACTCCGATACCGAAAAGGTGGAAAGATACCGATACCTTTAGGATCGGTGCAACCGTCAAGATGGATAACAAGATCACGGCGATGTTCGGATTTGCCATCGATGAAACCCCTGCGCCGCTTGAGACACTGGGATTTGAGCTTCCGGACAGTGATGCCAGGATCTTCTCCATGGGATTCAGGTATCAGCAGAACGAACAGCTCTCCTGGGGTGCGGCGTTCCTTTATGATAGCAAAGAGCCGATCTCCATGCCCGCAGGGATCAATGAGAACCCGGTTCTTGCCAACGGAGGAAGCTTTCACGAAGGCGGCGCATTCCTGACCACTGTAGGTATCGCATATGAGTACTGAGATGGGATACAGCTTTAACAGTTTTTACGAACTGATCGCAGACCATGGAGCAAAGTACAGACGAAAAACCGCCCTTTTTGTCGATGATGAGAAGATCACCTATGGAGATATTCTGCAAAGGGCTGATACGTTAGCGGCATTTCTGGCAGCACAGGGGGTACAAAAGGGTGACAGGGTCGCACTCTTTCTGAGAAACTCTCCCGAGTTTGTCTATACGATCTTTGCGATCTCCAAGATTGGAGGAATCGTTGTCCCGGTCAACACTTTTTTGAAAGAGGAGGAGCTCTCCTATATTCTGGAAGACAGTGGAAGCAGTGTGCTGATCACCTCTATGATCCATGAGAAGGTTGTCAAGGAAAGCAGTGCAGAAGCGCTCTGTAACTTTATTGTCTGGGAAGGAGATACCTTTGAGTATAGGGCAGGGGAACACCACGGTTTTGATGAGGCCTTGAGCTATCCTGAGAGTGTCCATGCAGATGCATGCGGGCTGGAGGAGACTGCAGTCATTTTCTATACGTCAGGAACGACAGGGAAACCAAAAGGAGCAATGCTCTCACATAAAAACATTTTTTCAAATTCTCTCAGCGGGATCAATCATATCGATGTGAGGCCAAAAGACCGGGGGATCGTTTTTTTGCCGATGTTCCACTCCTTTACCTTCTCTATCGGGCTTATCCTGCCCCTCTATGCAGGGGCAAGTATCGTGATCATCAAGTCTCTTCAGCCATTTTCCAATATCTTCAAACAGACACTGATGAAGCGTGTGACGCTCTTTTTCGGGATTCCTGATGTCTACAGTGCACTCTCCAAAGCGAAGTTGCCCTGGTACTTCATGTGGTTCAACAACCTGCGTGCCTTTATCTCAGGTGCAGCTCCGCTACAGCCCAAAACACTGGATGCCATGGCGATGAAGTTCAAACGGGCAAAACTGCTCGAAGGGTACGGCCTCAGCGAGGCAAGCCCGGCAGTCTGTATGAACACGCTGCAGAAACAGAAAGCAGGTTCGGTGGGAACGGCACTGGCAGGCTATGAGATGAAAGTGGTGGATGAGAATCTTCTGGAGCTGCCGAGGGGCGAGATAGGAGACATTATCGTCAAGGGCGACAATGTCATGCAGGGCTACCTGAACCGCCCGGAAGCGACAGCGGAGACGGTCATCAACGGATGGCTGCTTACTGGGGATATGGGGTATATCGATGAGGAGGGGTATCTTTTCATCGTTGACAGAAAAAAAGATCTGATCATCTCCAAGGGGATCAATATCTATCCACGAGAGATAGAAGAGGTGATCGACAGGTTTGAGGGGATCGGTGCCTCTGCGGTGATAGGAATTGCTGATGAGAAGAGCGGTGAGATCCCTGTAGCCTATATCGAACCCGAAGAGGGCGTGGAGAAGATAGATGAATCTGTCCTCAAGGGATATCTGCGCGAACATCTGGCGAACTTCAAGATCCCAAAACATATCCATATGATCGAAACGCTGCCCAAGAATGCCACAGGCAAGGTACTCAAGCGCGCACTTAAAGAGCAGCTGAAAGAGGAAGCACAGTAAATGATGAAAGCAATTATTAATGGCCGTTTGATCGAAGATGACAGTGTTGTCGAGGGAAAGGTATTGCTCTTTGACAAAAAGATCATCAATATCGCAGACAGTGTGCCGGAAGGCGTAGAGACAATCGATGCCAAAGGAGCGTATGTGAGCGCGGGATTTATCGACCTGCATATCCACGGGTCAGGCGGGGCGGATGTGATGGATGCGACACCTGAAGCGCTTGAGACGATATCTGATACACTCCTGCAGACCGGCACCACCTCTTTTCTGGCCACGACAATGACGATGTCAACCCAAGCCATTGACACCGCTTTACAGAATGTCAAAATGCACAAAGAGAAGGTAAGCGGGGCCCGGATACTGGGAGTCCACCTCGAAGGCCCTTTTATCAATCCCTCCAGGCACGGGGCACAGGAGATCACGTATATCCAGAGGCCAAATCTTGACCTGATAGGTGGGTATATGGAGTCTATCAGGATGATCACACTGGCACCTGAAGTGGAGGGGGCGGAAGCATTTATCCGGCATCTCGGCGAGCAATACCCGCATATTATCCTCAGTGTCGGGCACTCTGATGCGGACTATGATCAATGCAAAGAGAGTTTTGGATGGGGAGTTTCCCATGCCACGCATCTTTTCAATGCGATGAAAGGGTACCATCATCGGGAACCGGGGATCATCGGGGCGGTCTTTGAGAGCGATGTGACCTGCGACATCATCCCCGACCTGGTGCATACCCACCCTTCGGCTTTGGAGTTGACCTACCGGCTCAAAAAGGATAAACTGATCCTGATCACTGATGCGATGAGGGCAGGGTGTATGAAAAACGGTCTCTATGATCTCGGAGGGCAGAGGGTCGTGGTCAAAGAGGGGAAGGCTGAGCTTGAGGATGGTACACTGGCAGGATCGGTACTGCGCCTCAATGAAGGGCTTCGTAAGATGGTGGCGCACACCTCCATGTCGCTTGTCGAAGCGGTAAGGAGTGTGACAAAGATCCCCGCGCGCAAACTCGGCATATCCAAAGGCGAACTGCGCAGAGGCTATGATGCGGATATTGTCATTTTTGATGAAGATTTCAGTATCATATCAACAATCATAGCCGGAGAGCTGAAGTATATGAGGTAATGTCATGTTCGGATTTTTAAAACGTAAACAGAGAGAGATAGTTGCGCCCGTCGATGGACAGGTGGTTGCACTTGAACAGGTAGAGGATGAGGTGTTCTCTCAAGGGATGGCGGGAGACGGTGTGGCGATCAAACCGGTCTCCGGTATATTCTCGGCGCCGATCTCAGGCAAAGTCTCCAAGATCTTTGAGACCAACCATGCCTACAGTATCAAGAGCGACAAAGACCTTGAGGTGATGGTGCATATCGGCCTGGATACGGTCGCGCTGAAAGGCGAGGGATTTGAACGGCTTGTCCAGGAGGGGGAGAGAGTAGAAGCGGGAGACCCGATCATCAAAGCGGACCTTGCTTATCTTGGAGAACATGCCAAAGATACGATCACTCCTGTCCTTATCATGGAAGAGAGTGATGTCAAAACAATAGAGAAAAAACTCAAAATCGTCAAAAGCGGCGATGTGATCATGGAGGTAAACTAATGCCAAGCGGTGACAATCTATACTATTATCTTGCCTATGCGATCATTGTGGTCGTTTTTATCGTAGTTTTAAAAATGCCCAAAAAAGAGAAGGATAAAACGTCCAAAAAGGGACCGGTCTCCACCTCCAAAAAGTTTCAAAAAGAGAGCGAAACGCAGCAAAACACTATAAAGGATATCTGATGGCATACAATGAACTGAGCCCGGAAGAGGCGTATGTGATACTGGATAAAGGCACAGAGAGGCCCTTTATGGGAAAATATTTCGACCACAAAGAAGAGGGGGTCTATACCTGCAGACAGTGCGGTGCACCGCTTTTCAAATCAGATGCAAAGTTTGACAGCGGGACCGGATGGCCGAGTTTTGATGATGCCATCGAGGGTGCGGTGGCGGAAATTCCCGATGCGGACGGCAGACGTGTAGAGATCGTCTGTGCCAAGTGCGGCGCGCATCTTGGGCATGTCTTCAAGGGGGAGGGGTTTACCCCTAAACAGACAAGACACTGTGTCAACTCGATCTCGCTAGATTTTGAAGCAGACAAGTAAGGGGCAATATATCTTCGTCATCGACCCGATGTGCTCCTGGTGCTGGGGGTTTCATCCTGTGATGGAGAGATTCCGGGCGAAGTATCGTGATCGCTATGAGTTCTCCCTGGTTGTAGGAGGGCTGCGTACGAAAGGTGCGATGCAGTGGGATGAGTCGGCCAAAGCCAGACTGAGAGCGACGTGGCGTCAAGTCGCAGAGACAACCGGACAACTATTTACAGAGAAGCTCTTTGAACGTGACAATTTTGAGTACGACACCTATCCCGCATGCAAGGCGGTAGTCACTGTACGTGAACTTTGGGGAGAGGATGCCTCCTTTGCGTACCTTGGCAAGATACAGAGCTCTTTTTATCTTGACGGGGAGGATATCACAGCGCTGCAGACGCTGAAAACATGGATCGATCCTGAGAAGCAGGAGGCGTTTGCCGTATTTTTTGAGAGCGAACGGGCCGAACTATTGATGCGGCATGACTTTTCAAAAGCCCGCTCGATGGGTGCCAATGTATTTCCTTCCGTGGTCAGGATAGACAGTGACGGGCATATGGTATGCAAAAAAGGTTTTCAACGCTTTGATGAGATTACGATAGACATCTAAACCTCAAGGTGCATTTTGATACCGTCACCGTCAGGGTAGTATGCTTTGAGTATTTTAAGAGATTTGAAGCCAAGCAGTGAATAGAGATTCAAGGCTTGGGTATTGTCGGTTTTCACCTCGAGCAGAAGATACCCGGCCTTGCCGGCTGCATACTCCCTAAGGTAGTTGATGAGAGAACGCCCCAGCCCTTTCCGGCGAAATTCCTCTGCAATGGCGATCGAGTAGATGCGCCAGCTCTTCTTGTAGGTGAAAAAAAGCAGGTATCCGACAACCTTACTGTCAATTTTGACAACAAGAATATGTCTTCTCCTGATATGGTAAAGAAAGTTTCTCCTCGAAAGCGGGTAGCTGTTTTCATCAAATGTTTGGTCCTCTATCTCAAGCAGCTTCTCAAGGTCACGGTCTACGGCAAAGTCTATCTTCATCAGTTTTTTTGATAGATACTGTATTTAGGCAGGAGCTTGGCAGGCCTGTAGGAGAGTTTGACCTTTTTGAGATTTTCAAATCCCATATCATCGCCCGCATTGATATAGAGTGAACCGTAATGCTCTTTGAGCAATTTACAAAATTCCCTGAAGATGAATTGTGCCGAACCCAGAATGTCAAATTCGGTTTTTTCTATCAGGATCGTCGCGGTGGTTTCATTTGTCCGTTCGCCCACGGTAAATCCCATCACTTCTCCGTCAATACGCAGTACCATCCCAAAAAGCCCCATCTCATGATAGTATTTGAGTATTCTTTTAATCGCAAAGCGTTCATAGTTGATGCCGTCAAGAAAGGCGTCAAGCTCCACTTTTGGCATATACTTCATGCGGTTGATGACCCAGCGGTTGAAGAGTTCGGTGATCTCTCCGGTATGGATCGCAGGATCAAGCAGCTCTGTTGTAAATCCGGGATAGTTCTTTTTGAACTTGTTGATCTCGGTACGTTTGGTATGGTAGCCGTTGCCGCGCAGTTCGATAAGGTCGTCGATATTGTAGACATAGTCGGCCAGTTTCTTTTCGATCAGGTAGTTCTCCAGTATCTCAAAGATATCCTGTCCTTCCACTTCCTCGACAAATTCCGTCATATAATACTCATCAACATAGTCGATACGAGAGAGGTACTTTGACGAGTTGTTGAGGTTCATGATCTCAAAACATTCGATGATCGCATCGTTGATTCGCTCTTTTTTTCCCAGGGGCGGCAAAAGCATGGAAAGTTCTCCACCGTTGAGGATAAAAAGGCAGAAAGTATCTTTGACCAGAGTGTAAAAGCCGCTGGAGTTTGCCAGCCACATGAAGTTCGCTGCAAACGAGTAGTCGCTGAGGCTGCTGTGAACCTCCCCCAGATACTCCTCCATCAACCCTTTCGTGTGTATGGTAAAGGGTTTAAGCAGGTAGCTCCCTATACGAAAATCGACCATATTTTTCCTTCTTTGTAAAATAGCGAATTGTACACCACTTTAGAGCGCTTTGCGGTGGTTATTTTTCATTTTTCTGAAGGAAAAAAATAGGAGAAAATGATAGTGCAGAATATGTTTCAAAAACTATCGTTTTATTATCTTCTGATGCTATAATAATCTTTTGTTCTATCTCAAGACAGGAGGAGGAAAGAGCGTGGAAAACAGGTATGATCTGATCATTGTCGGCGGAGGGCCTGGCGGTATCGCTTCAGCGGTAGAAGCATCGATATTCGGACTTGAAAAGATACTCTTTATCGAGAAAGGGGACAACCATTCCCAGACGATCCGCCAGTACTACAAAGACTCCAAAAGGGTTGACAAGGACTGGCAGGGACAGAGCGTCGAGATGGAGGGGAATGTCGAGTTCTTTGACGGGACAAAGGAGAGCACGCTGGAGTACTTTGAGTCCCTGCTCGATCACGAAAATATCGATACGCTTTTCGAGTGTGAGGTGGACAGGGTCGTCAAAGAGGATGGCCTCTTTGCTGTCGTGACCCCAAAGGGGGATTTCACTGCCAAAAATGTCATCGTCTCGATCGGCCGTATGGGTAAACCCAACAAGCCCTCCTACAAGATCCCGGCTTCTCTGAAAAAAGTGGTCAACTTTAACCCCTATGAGTGCCGCGGCCATGAGAAGATACTGGTGGTCGGCGGGGGTGATTCTGCGGTGGAGTATGCCTGTCAGCTGAGCACGATCAATGATGTGACACTCTCCTATCGAAGGGAGAGTTTTGCAAGGATCAATGATATTAACCGTGAAATGATCGAACGCTATGACCAGGAAGAGCGTCTGCGTGTCCGCTACGGTATCGATATCGAATCCATCGAAAATGAAGAGGGAAGGGTCAGGGTCAACTACGACAACGGCTTCCATACGATCTATGACAGGGTGATCTATGCACTGGGCGGTACGACACCGGTGGATTTCTTCAGAAAGAGCAGCATGGAGCTCGATGAGCATGACCTGCCGGTGATCAGCGAGAAGTTTGAGACCAGCGTCAAGGGGCTCTATACCGCAGGCGATATCGTCTACAAAAGCGGCGGATCCATCGCCATGGCAATCAATCATGCCTACCATATCCTCAAAGATATCACCGGGGAGGACGGGGGATTGGCCTGAGACCCTCTTCTGGTCCTCTCATACTCAAAGTAGGGGGCACAGGATTATCCGGAAAATGCCTTTAAAGCCTCCGGCTCAAGCAGATAGAGCTTCTTTTGGCGCACTTCCACCCACCCCTTCTCTTTGAAGGTGCGGATGATCCTGGAGGTACTCTCCGGTGTGAGTTTGATACGCTGTGCGATATTGCGCTGTGTCAGGCGATGTAAAAGATGCTCGTGGTCGATCAAGAAACGTGCCAAACGTCTGGGTGCATCGTCGATCAGCGTATAGCGTACCACCCCTTCCAGCTGTTTGATCTTTCGCGTCAAGGAATGAATGATCGGTAAAAGTAAACGGGGATGAGTGAAGAGATGCTGCGTAAAGGCATCAAAGTCTATCTCCAGCAGTGTTGCATCACTGAGACATCGTGCTGTCGCAGGATAAGGTATCGACTCAAAGAGTGCCATCTCCGCGATCAACTCCTGGGGGTAGAAGGTGCCTATGGGTATCTCATTGCCCTCTGCGTCATGCTTGTAGACCTCTACACTTCCTTTTACCAGAATCAGCAGCGATTTTGGGGTCTCTCCCGTATAGAAGAGGATATTGCCTTTGTGATAGGTTCTTTCCCGGGTGATTGTAGAGAGAAACTCCAGTGAGTCCGGATCAAAACCTGAAAAGAGGTCAATCGTGCTGAGATCCATATGCTTCCTTCCTTAACTTAACATAGATCAAGATCTATTTCCCCAGTATAGCATATACTCGGAAAAAAAGGAGTCTATGATGATAGCAAAAGAGAGCTTGCCTCGTGTTGCCTATGCGATGATGAATACCGTACATGAAGAGGAGGTTGAACTGCTGCAAAAACTTGAGTCGGCGTTGAACCAAAATCCTCTCAATGTTTTGCAGGTAGATGAAGTACTCAGTGAACTTTTAGCACATACCCGGGTGCATTTTTCCAATGAAGAGAGACTGATGCAAGAGGTCTCTTTCCCTGCAATGATGATGCACCAGGGGGAGCACCTGCGTGTGCTCAATGAGATGAAGAGGATCGTCAGCCACTGGGAGCAGACGAGGGATCCGGATGTGGTGCGGGAGTACTTTCTGGGAACTTTGACTGAGTGGCTGATGCTTCATATCACGACGATGGATACGGTTACAGCCCAGTTTATCGCTATGCACAAAGGAGAATGAACATGCAGAAAATCTCATTTATGGATAAACTCTCTTTTTCAGACAAGCCTGTGATCACGCTGATAGGTGAAACCTCCCACAGCAAAGAGATCCGTATCTGTATGGCTAAAGGCAATATGATGAAGGAGCATACCGCACCGGGAGCCATCACGATCATGCTCATTGAAGGAAAACTTCTTTTGGAATCCCTGGGAGAGGAGATGGTATTGGAAGAGGGGGAGATGGTCTGTTTTGAACCGAAAATTCCGCACTCGCTTCAGGCAATGGAAGCATGCATCATCCGTCTCACGCTTGCGAAATACGACAGCGTGGAAAGGATACAAAACGTCATTGCACCTGTGGTTTTTCAGCGTCCTGACATGTGACAGATATTAGAAACACTGTTTTTCAGCACGTTCTATTTTATCAGACGGGCTGGAGATGGTGAGATCCTCACCCTTCTCAAAGGAAGTACATCTATAAGATAGCCATTGAAAGGTTCCTATCCATATTCACTTTATCTATAACGATCACAAGGGGGGCAAAAAGAGTCTAGAAGACCCCCCCTCTTATAGTTCTTCAGAGATAGTATGCTTCCGTGATTTATCTTCCATTTATAAATAATATTTAATAAAACAATAAACTTTAATAAATAAATAATATTGATTAAAATCATAATTTTTACTTTAAGTAACATTGATGTAACATTGGAGTATACCCATATGGAATGTGAGGAAATCAAAATGAAACATATACGATCTTTAATAAGCTTTTTGCTGTTAGCGGGATATATAGCAACTAACAGCATCGCCGGCAATCTTTTGCATGGGCCGACACTGGAAAAAACCGGTGTCTCCTCCACCGAAGGAGCTATTGTGGTTTACAGAGAAGATGATGGGGATACAGGGAGTATCCCCGCAATATTTATCGATGATGATATCGTGGGCTCCTTGCTTCCGGGTGAATTTTCACAAGCAAAGTTATGTGCCGATGCTATAAAACTGCGTGTTGCTACAAGAGGCGGAGTGGTATCTGCCGGTCAACCGCAAAAGATACAGATCCGTAAAGGAAAAATCACCTATGTGAAGATCACAAAAAGAGCCAATAATACGTTTATGCCGCTTGTTGTCGATGAAGCAGAAGGAGAGCAAGCACTGAAGCATATCAAAAGAACAAGCAATATCATTAACCGTTTTATAGCACAGGTAAAATTTGATACCGATAGTCTGTTTGAGTTTGATAGCGACACATTGATGCCTTCTGCCAGTGGGGCATTGGATAGGCTTGTTCAAAATATCAAAGCGTGTCCTAACCAGATTAAACATATCCAGATCATAGGTCACACAGACAGGATCGGAAACAAAGCATATAATCAAAAACTCTCTTCAAAACGTGCCAAGGCAGTAGCCGATTATCTTACCAAGCATGGCATTAGCCTACCAATGGATGTAGAAGGTCGCGGTTCCAGCGAGCCGGTAACGACACATTGTCGGGGCAAATACTCGCCAAAACTGATCCAGTGCTTACGGCCTGACCGTAGAGTCGTAGTCAAATTATTAAACGAAGACCATAGATATTAATCGCATATAGTTTAAGGAGAAAAAAATGGCAAGAGTAATTCAACTGATAACAAAAGGTACTACCGAACAGATATCTACGGTAAAAGCAGGCGCGGGCAGAGATGCGAATACGCTGATCATCAAAGCGCAGGCAGGTGTCAAATATGAACTGAGGGATGCTGCGACAAAATTCGCGCCGAAACAGTTATTGGTCATCCGTCAAGGCAAAGATCTCTGGATAAAACTTGATGATGATGACGAAGAAGATGCATTGAATACCACCGATGCTCCGGATATCATTATTGAAAATTACTATGAAGATTCACCAGGCAGTCTGATTGGAATCTCAGAGGATGGACAATATTATCACTACGCTCCGCAGGAAGGGACCAGTGATCTCTACTCTACCAATATGGAGGATGGTGAATTTTCTTACCAAAGTTTAGGATATTCCGATATCGCTGGAGAAACAAATTGGATGCCTTATGCACTGGGAGCACTTTTGTTGGGCGGTCTGGCGATTGCGTTAAGTGGTGATGATGAAAAAGCTCCTGATGCGTTTAATCCTCCTGAAGTCCCCGATGCTCCCGATATGACGGACGATACCGATACCGGCGTAAGCAATACGGATAACAACACGGCTGACAGTACTCCTGACTTTGAGATCTCTCCGCCGGCAGAGGGAGAAACACCCAATCTTTATATAGACGGGGTACTTGTGCCTTCTGCGTTTGACCCTGTAAACAACATTATAACACCTACGGATCCTATCCCTGACGGCCCTCATACCGTCACTATAACAGTGACTGACTCTAATGGCGAATCTCCACAATCTCCTGGATTGGATATTATTATTGATACGACACCACCTGCGCTGACAGCACTGCTTGATCCCGCTTCGGATAGCGGCGTGGTGGGTGACGGTATTACCAATGATACGACTCCTACGATCAGCGGAACGGGGGAAGAGGGTGCCGCTATCCGTGTGGTGATCAACGGTGAAACGCTCACTACGACAGTTGATTCCGGCGGCAATTGGTCAGTGACCCCGACAGTCCCGCTGGATGATGGGTCCTACACCGCAGCAGTGAGCGAAACCGATATCGCAGGCAATACAACAACGGCGGATGTACCTGTGGTGATCGACACGACGGTGAATATGGTCAGTATAGAGCGTATTGATGAAGATACCGATACAGCGGGTGATTTCATCACTACCGACGGTGACGGACTTACTGTATATGCTTCCCTCTCCTC
>DSDW01000009.1 GCA_011048515.1 Campylobacterota bacterium
TGTGTATAGTGAATAAAATCGTTATAATAAAAAAAAGGAGGTAGCAAAACTATGAAAGCAGATGGAGATATTATCATTATTGCAAATTTAGGTGCTTTGGAAGCATACAGAGTAGAAACGATCGAAGGCTCAGATCGTCAAGAGACAAGAAACGTAGCTGCGGGCACCCAAAAAGAGAGAACCAATTTAATATCAATTACAAAAATTGATTATATAGAACCTCATACACGTACATCAGATGATATGAGCGACCAATTGGGACGCCATGGGCATAGCAGCGGCGAACCATCATCAGGAAAAGGTCGTGGTATACAACTCTCAACCAGCAGCGGGGAACCTCACAATCTTGCCTTAGAAGAAGAACGTCGCGGTATGCAACTGATCGCTGATGATATTATCAGACTGGTTTCCGACGCCAAACCCCAAAGATGGCATCTTGCTTTTCCGCAGGAAAACCTGGAGAGACTCCTTGAAATGATCGATACCAAGACCAAAGAGACTCTCGGAAAAAGAATTGGCAAGAATCTGGTCAATGCACACGTAAAAGATCTACTCTCATTCTTTCTATAAGTATGTTATAGTCCGGTTGATACAAAATTTTTGACACTGTCATTGATCATGAAAAAATGTTAGGCATCAGCGTTAAAGTTATGATGCCCAATTGTAAGAGGGTAATTACGAGATAGACCATAGATCTATCTCTCTCTTACGCGTCTCTCTTCCAGTGTATCAGAGTTTACTTCTCTTCGTTCCCTTACCGTTGCACGAGACCGGTCATTCACTCTTTGAACATCCTGTGTTCTTATGTGTTCCCTGGTTACTCTATTGGTGTTTCTTGTCGGGGTCCTTTGTGCATCAATTATTCGGTTGTGTTCCCTGGTCACCGTGTTGGTGTTTCTTCCAGAGCTTCTTTGTGTATCCAAAGTTCTTGTACGTTCTCTTGTTGTATTAATACTCCGTGTCGGAGTTCTTTGAGCGTCATAAGTTCTTGTTGTAGTGATACTCCTTGTCGGAGTTCTTTGAGTGTCATAAGTTCTTGTTGTATTGATACTTCTTGTCGGAGTTCTTTGAGTGTCATAAGTCCTCCTCACCGTATTTGTCTGCCTGATCGGCGTGCGTCTCTCATACTCTCTACGTGTTTTATAGTAGCCATGCTGTCCGCTCACCGCTCTGTAGCGTCTTCCATTATAGTATCGGTAGCCACTGTGATAGTAGTGTCCTCCGTAGTATCTGCGTCCATTATAGTAGTAGTATCCGTTTGAATACCTGCCACCGTAATAGTACATGCCGCCATAGTAATAGTAGGGTCTGTCATAGTAGTAGGGGTAGTCGTAAGAGAACATACTTCCTACCACTACACCGGTCGCACCACCGGCTACAAATGCTTCCTCCTGGGGTGTACATCCTGTATTGAGCAATATCGCTGACGAAAGTGCTGCAATCAAACCTAATTTTTTTGTCTTATTCATCTTATTTATTCCTTATGCTTCTGTTGACACTTATCGTCGATAGTGTCTTCGTTCATACTCTCTTTGACTTCTATAGTAACCATACTTTCCGCTCACCGCCCTATAGCGTCTTCCGTTATAATATCTGTTTCCGCTGTGATAGTAATGCCCTCCGTAGTATCTGCGTCCCTTATAGTAGTAGTACCCGTTCGAATACCTTCCGCCATAATAGTACCTGCTGCCGTAATAATAGTATGGCCTATCATAGTAGTATGGTCGGTCGGAGCTCATGATACTTCCGACAACCACACCGGTCGCTGCACCAGCAACAAACGCCTCTTCCTGAGGCGTACATCCTGTATTGAGTAACATTGTTGAAGTGATTGCTGCAATCAAACCCAGTTTCTTGGTCATCGTTATCATGTTAACTCCTTTCTTATTATTTTTTGATTATAGTATAATTATTGTGGATATTTTGTGTAGTGATGCAAAATTTCAAGCTATTTTAACGTGCCGAATAGATACAATTGTAAATATAATTATAAATATTATCATAAATGATTATCCCGATTTGCTTTATTTCAGGATAAATGGTGTATGATGAGACAATTATTTATATAATTGATATATTTTAAATATTTAATAAATTTTTTTTATAAAGAAATTCTTATGGAAAGAAGATCGTTTATTAAAACAGCGCTCTCTGCTGCCGGTGCTGCCGCCCTTGGCACTACGGGCCTCAATGCTGCAACAACGCGTCAGCCTGTCGACAACAGAAAAATCTCCGAAGTGGCATTCCCCGAAAAAAGGCCGATGATCACCTATTCGGACAGGCCTCCATTGCTTGAGTCTACAAGAGATGTATTTGCTTATCCTATCACTCCCAATGACCAATTCTTTATACGATGGCATATGCCGGACATCCCGACAAAATTTGATCCGGATACCTACACGATCCATATCAACGGTCTTGTAGACAAAGAGCTGCATATCACGCTTGACCAGCTAAAAAATGACTTTGAACAGGTAGAGGTGACTGCGGTACTGCAGTGTGGCGGTAACAGTCGTTCAGCATTCCAACCGGTCGCAGGCGGTATACAGTGGGGTAACGGCGCGATGGGATGTGCCAAATGGAAAGGGGTACGTCTAAGCGACCTGCTTGATAAGGCAGGGCTGAAAAGAGAAGCTGCCTGGATAGGGTTTAACGGACAGGACAATGCGGCCTACTACAAAACGCCGAACTTCGTGCGCGAACTCCACCTCGATGAGCTGGATGACCATGTCATCGTAGCGTATGAAATGAACGGAGAGGATCTCCCCTACCTTAACGGATATCCGATCAGACTGGTCATACCGGGATACTACTCGGACAGCTGGGTAAAAATGCTGAGCAACATTACCGTGACAGACAAATACAAAAGCCTCTTCTTCATGGATGTTGCCTACCGTGTACCGGACAATGAGTGTGAGTGCGAAACACCGGAAAAGAAAGCGACAAAGACAAAACCCATCACCAAAATGAACGTCAAGTCGGTGATCGGTTATCCGACGCAGGACTCCATAGTGACGCACAACTCCCACCTTGTCGTAAGAGGGGTGGCATTTGACAGCGGCCAGGGTATCAAAGAAGTGCTGATCTCATTGGACGAAGGAAAAACCTGGGAGCAGGCGATCCTCGATGACGGCTCTCAGGGGCGTTATGCATTCAGGACCTTCAGATACAGCTTCAAACCTACCACGTACGGCAAAATGAAGATCATGTCAAAAGCGATCAACAAACTCGGTGAAGAGCAGCCGTTTGCGAAAGATATCAAATGGAACCACGGCGGGTACAAATACAACGGTATCGACGAAGTAACGGTCGAAGTGGTATAAGGAGTCAAAGATGAAAATAACAAACAGAATAAAAAAACTACTACTGGCTGCTGCGGTGATCGCTGTACCGCTCAGTGCAAAGGTCAATGAAGATGTTGTCGTGCCGTATGTCGCATTCCCCATCAAAATGGGCAAAGGGTTTGATGTCGTTCAGGCACAATGTCTGACATGCCACTCTTTTGGCTATATGATCAACCAGGGACCGCAGTCCAAAGCATTCTGGAAAGAGAAGGTGGAAAAAATGATCGTCCACTTCAAGGCTGATATGATTACCGAAAAAGATGCTGAGATCATTACAGACTACTTCTTTGAACAGTACGGGAACGGACAACTGAAATAACTCCTTCTTTCTGCCTGCTTCCTCCTTCTTCATGGCCGGAAGTGGACAGGAAATCCCTTCATCTCTGCGATGTGCCTAGAATAATGCTTCTGTATTAAAGCGTCTCCGGTATCTTGTTCGAGACCCTGGTTTTTCCTATAATCTTCTCAAGTTCACTGCTCTCTACGATCTCTTTTTCGATCAGCTTCAATGCCAGTGCATCGATCAGCTTCCAGTGTTTGTCGACAAGTTTTTTCGTTTGCTCCTGCGCAACGCTTATCCAGTGAAGAAAACGTTTTTCTATCTGCTGGGAGAGAAAGTAATTGTCCATCAGTGCGATAGACTCTATATTGATAAACCCAAGCTCTTTGTCCATTCCCAGCGCGGTGATCGCCGCATAGATATTGATTGAAGCCTGGGAGAGGTCATCTATTGCCCCGCTGTCCATCTTGTTCTCTCCGGCTTTTTTCATCTTCGCCAGACGCCCCGCAAGCAAAACACATACATCGTTGAAAAGCTCTTCTTTCGTGATATTGGTCATATCATCTTCCGCATTGTAGGAGACAAATCCCAGCATATTGCTTCTGCGGCTTATCGTCACCTGCTCGATCTTGATTTGAGGCAGAAGGAGTGAGGAGAGGATAGCGTGTGCTGCTTCATGATACGCTGTCATCCTCATCTCCTCTTCCAGGTTTTTCACCATCTTGGTCTCGACCTTATGTCCATATTTTATAATATTTATCTGTTCTATCAGGATATCTTCCGTGATCTCGCTGCCGCCCTGCTCGATCACGCTCAGCGCAGCCATACGCCCCAGCCGCTCAAGATCCATCGCACTCATCCCGGCGATGTAGCGCACGATCCGTTCCGTATCGATCTTTGGATCATGGGGTTTTTGCAGGATCTTCTCCACAAAAAACTGTCTTGCATCCTTGTCAAGCTTGGATACTTCCAGCAGGAAGTCAAGTTTTTGGGGCGCAGTCAGTACGGGATCCACCCCGTCCAGCGTCTCGGATGTGGCGATCGTAAATACCATTTTATCTATCGACTCCAATACTTTGGCAATATCGGAAAAAGAGACATTGGTGATCGCCCCCTGCATCAGTCCCTTGATATCGATATCTTCCAGGATCACCACGGAGGGGGCACTCTTCGCAGCGATCTCATACACCTGTTTGATATACTCAAGATCAAAGAGTTTGGAACCTGCGATTTCAATGTACGAGAGTCCCGCCTCATGTACAAATGCCTTGGCAAGCATCGCTTTTCCCACACTCACAGGCCCGTAAAGCAGCAATCCTTTGGGGACAGGCACCTCAAAAGCTTCGAGTTTTTTCGGATCTTTGATTATCTTGATGATCGATTTGAGACGTTCTTTGATATGGGTATGCCCTACCACATCATCAAAACTGATCGTCGATTTCTGAAGTTTCGGAGTATCTTTGGAGTTTTTTTTCGCCGGCATTATATGCTTCCTCTTTTCTATATAATCTTATATATTCATTCTATCATACATCCTATAAGTATCTATCACACCTGATACTTTCTCCACCAATATTCACCCCATTTTCTGATCTCTATCATGCCAAATACCCATAAAGAGAGCATGCCGATCATCGAAAGAGAGTCCGCATCCAAAGGCTGCGTATGAAACACATCAGGGAGCAGATAGATAGCCATCAGCTGAAAGACCAGACCGATACCGATGCCGTAAAAGATATAGGGATTGATATGCAGTGACCTTTTGATATTTTTTAGAAAAGGCTCATGCTCTTTGAGTGACTGCAGTCCGTTGATCCATGTAGCAATGACAAACCCGGTAAAGAGTGTCGAGATAGCACTCTCCTGGCCATGATGTTCTATCATCCAGACATATAAGAAAAGTGCCCCAAGACTGATAGTCAGTGCAGCATAGACGACCCGCAGCAGCTGTACTCTGTCCAAAAACTGCTCGGTGAGCTTTGTGGGCGGCCTGCTCATCACATCGTCCTCTTCTTTCAGAAAAGGGAAGGTCTTATCCAGTGCACTGTCGGCAACCAGGTTTATCCAGAGTATCTGTACGGGGTAGAGGGGCAAAGGCAGTGCCATGAGTATCGCACCGGTAATGAGGATCACTTCATCCAGGCTTGTCGAGACAAGAAAATAGATCGTTTTGCGTATATTCCCCGCGATGACACGCCCCTGTTTGATCGCATCCACGATCACAGAGAGATTATTGTCTGCAAGTACCATTTTTGCTGTTGATTTGGCTGCATCCGTACCGCTCCCCATCCCTATGCCCAGATCGGCAGCTTTGAGTGCGGGAACATCATTGGCCCCGTCTCCGGTGACCGCTACGGTCTCTCCCTCTTTTTGAAGTGCCTTGACGATGCGGTACTTATGCTCCGGAAGTACCCTCGCCCAGACTGATACTTTTGGCAAAATCTCATTGAGTGTGACATCGTCCATCTCATTCAGCTCTTTCCCGGATACGACCCTGTCCCCTTTTTTGTAGATACCTACGGATGCGGCAACCGCTTTGGCGGTAAGAGGATCATCTCCCGTGATCATCATCACCTTGACACCCGCTTTCTGTGCCAATCCAACCGCTTCCAGAACCCCCTCTTTGGGAGGATCAAGAAAACCGACAAGCCCGACGATCTCTATCTCCCACTTATCCATATCTTCGGTGGTATACTCCCCCATCCCCAGGGCTATGACCCTTAACCCTTCGGAGGCCATCTTGTCATGTTCTTCCCGGAGGCGCTCAAACTCCCCGCTGTTGAGCGCAAACGTTTTCAGTGATTCAAATGCACCTTTGACAAAGATCCTGTGCTCCTTCCGGACCATGTTGGAACTTGCCATCAGGCGGTGTTTGGTATCAAAAGGATAAAGGTTGACACGGGGATACATCTCCCGGATACTCTCATAATCCTCCCCTACCCACCGCGCCAGGGCGGTATCGACAGGATCACCCTTGCCTTCCACAGATTCGTTTGCAAGGGCTGAAACTGTTTGGGAAAATGTCTCGTGCAGAGAAAAAACCTTCTCGACCTTGAGCTTGCCCTGTGTAATGGTCCCTGTTTTGTCCGAAGCGATCACCGTCGTGCTTCCCAAGGTCTCCACAGACGGCAGGTGGCGTATATAAACCTTTTTGGCAGCCAGGGCCATGGCTCCGATCGTGAGTACCAGGGTCACAACGATCGGAAGTCCTTCAGGAACAGCAGACACCAACTCCGCTATGACCAGATAGATGATCTCAATGGTCGCTCTGCCTTGCCAGAAAGCCAGTACCGCCGTAAGCAGGATGATCACGATCACCATAGACATATGCTTTTTGCTAAAAACATCCAGTGCTTTGCTCAATGGTGTATCAGGGGAGGCTTCTTTGGCTTTTTCCGCGATAGAGGCAAGATAAGTATGATGTCCGGTAAATACCACTATACCCTCTGCATTTCCTTTGGTGACGGTACTGCCAGAAAGCGCCATATTGTCCAGTTCATAAGGAAGCGTATTCTCCGGCAACGTAAAATCAGCGCCCTTTTGGACAGGCACGGATTCTCCGGTAAGAACCGATTCATCAATAAGCACTCCCCCTGTATGAAAGAGTCGTATATCAGCAGGAACGATGTCCCCTTCATGTAAGACCACAATATCCCCGGGGACAAGCTCTGATGAGGCAACAGCGACTATCTGATTGTCGCGTTTCACCTCTGTTTTGCTTTGAGTGAACTTCTGAAGTGCTTTGATAGAGGACAAAGCTTTCAGCTCCTGCCAAAACCCGATCGCTGCATTGATACAGATAATAAGCAGTATCAAAAGCCCTTCATGCAGATTGTCCAAAAAAAAAGAGAGTACCGCGGCAATCACCAATATGTACACCAAAGGACTTTTGAATTGTGCGAAAAAGAGTATGAACAGGTTATGTTTTTTCTCTTCGATCTCATTGGGACCGTACTGAGCCAAGCGTTCATCTGCTTTTTTCATAGACAATCCCTCTTTGGATGTCTCCAGCTCTTTCAGCAAAGACGCTATATCTTGACTATGTGGAAACTCGGGAATATCCATAGGTTCTCTTTTCTTTATAAGCAAATAATATTTGACCATCATAACGAAGAAAACAAATCTATGTCAAGAGAACATTTGACCAGCCCGCTTATGGACTCTGATACGTTTACCCGAATAGCGTGTTATACTATCTGCACAAAAATCGCTATAATAAATCATTAAAGGTGGTTTTAGATGTTAAAAAGAAAAACAGAACTTTTCAAACTGTTGGGGTTCAAGGTATCCGTTGATGTGAGTTGGGGGATCATTCTCTTTTTGGTCATATGGTCACTTGCCGCAGGGGCTTTCCCTGCATATTATCCAAACCTCACTATCCAGACCTACTGGGTGATGGGGATCATTGGCGCACTGGGACTTTTCATCTCCATTATCATCCATGAGTTTTCCCACTCCCTTGTGGCCCGAAAGTACGGGATGGATATCAAGGGGATCACCCTCTTTGTCTTCGGGGGTGTGGCGGAGATGAAAGATGAGCCGGAGACTCCCAAGATCGAATTTCTCATGGCGATCGCCGGACCGATCGCCAGCCTGCTTCTCTCGCTGCTCTTTGGAGCACTCTATCAAGCGGCTGTAGCTATCGGGCTTTCTCTTCCTATCGTAGCGATACTGGGCTATCTGAGTGCGATCAATCTGCTGCTTGCCATCTTCAATATGATACCGGCATTTCCTACGGACGGGGGACGGGTACTACGCTCCATCCTGTGGTGGATCAAAGGGGATATACGCTGGGCAACACGTACAGCTTCACGCATCAGTGTCATCTTTGCCATGTTCATTATCTTTATAGGGTTTATGAATATGATTCAGGGCAATGTCATAGGAGGGATCTGGTGGGTACTGATCGGCTCTTTTCTTTTCAGTGCCGCGAACTCATCCTACCAGTCGCTCCTGATCAAACAATCTTTTGCCGGTAAAAGCGTCAAAGACTATATCAATCCAAACCCCGTCACTGTCCCCTCCCATACTACGCTGCAGGAGTTTGTCGACGGGTATCTCTACCGCTATCACTACAAAATGTTCCCGGTAACACAGGAAGGCAGGATCAGCGGGCTCATTACTCTGAATGCACTCAAAGCGGTCCCGCAGGAGAAGTGGCCAACGATGCAGGTTTCAGAGATCATGCAAAAAGCCACGAAAGAGAATACGCTTCCTGCAACGATGAACGTTCATGAAGCCATGCTTGCGATGAATGAGAGCGGCATCAGCAGAATGCTGGTGGAAGCGCATGGAAAAATCATAGGCATCATTACCCTGAAGGACCTTCTGGAGTTTTTTACATTGAAAGTAGAACTTGAAGCGTAATTGTGTATCCTCTGCACCGATGATCACTTATTTGGGTATAATGGCGCAAATTAATATAAAGATAACCTATGTGTGACTTCAATACCCTGGATGATGCCCAGAAACTCCACTACCATCAGATCCTGCTGAGTGCCGCTGAAAATTTCGGCGGAAAGAACTTCTTTCTTCAGCTTCTTGAAGCGATTCGAGAGAGCAAGCCTCATCCGCTTGTCGCAGCCAACAGAGAGTTTACCATCGGTCTGGGCACGATCAAGTGGAACAAGGTGATCTTCAATGACAAGCTTCAGCTTTTGCAGAAGGCAAGGCTCACAGAGAGCAAACAGGGCAACCTCCTGCCGGACAAAGAGGATAAAAGCTATAAAAAAGTGCTCAATCTCGTACGAACCCTTAAGCCTATCGTATTTACCGTAAGGCCGAGCAGCAAAGAGTATGGCGCCGGAACCATCTTCCAGCCTTTTGATATCATCGATGAGGAGACCACCAGGCTCAACCCCCTCTTTGATGCCCTCTTCTTCTGTTCGGTAGAGACCGTGAAAAAGGTGCTGAACTATGAACCAAGGGGAGCGTAAGTAGTGCAAGGGCAAAAAAGAGCAGAGATAAAGTACGGGATTAACGTCGGTATCGTACTCAAAGAGGACCAGCCCACAGGCTACATCACCTACGGTGTCGTGCAGAAGATCCTGACAAACTCCCCTACCCATCCGCACGGTATCAAAGTACGTTTGATGTCAGGTGAAGTGGGCCGGGTCAAAGAGATCGTAAAGTAATGACCCTTTTTATAGACGGCGATGCCTTCCCCAATCTACTCAAACCGATCGTGCTTCGAAGCATAGAAAGGCTCAGCCTACCCACCAAAGTCATCGCCAACAAAAAGATCAACATCGGCAGCTCCGGACATATCGAGTATCTCATCGTCGAGCAAGGCGCGGATGAGGCAGACAACCATATTGTAGAGCTGTGTGCAGAAGGCGATCTTGTGATCACTGCGGATATTCCGCTTGCCGACCGTGTGATCGCCAAAGATGCCCACGCCATTGACCACAGAGGCGAACTCTATAGTATAGAAAATATCAAGCAGTACCTGGCGATGCGAAACCTCATGGAGAGTATCAGAGAGAGCGGAGAACTCACCTCCGGCCCCAAACCTTTCTCACAAAAAGATGCCCACCAGTTTGCCAACCAGCTGCATCGGTTTTTGACGAAATATTATAGTTGACAGCATTGCTGCTCCCAGCAACTTAAAAACGTATCCGTTCCCCCTGAGCTTGTCGAAGAGTTTCTTCTCGTTCCCGATCTCCCGATCGGGTATGCATGCTGAAGGTTCAATCCTCCATCACCTGTATTGCGTACCATTCAGGGCTATATTAAAACTTGATCAAGGTGTAACGAATAGTATAAGGTGCTACACATTCCACCTCTTCCAACTTGATATAATATAAGACGATACCATTAAAAAGGTAGAAAATGAAAAAATTATTCTTGTTATTAGCATTTACATTTGAACTGTATGCTCCCTATCCATCATCCGAAAGATACGATACCCCTGTACCATTATTAGTACCGACACCCTCTGGATATCTGCTACGTGCTCCTTCAGGTGCTGAATTAAGAAGACTTAGAATCCCCACTGTACCTGAGGTGATCGGACCTACTGGCGTCTCCATCACTGAATTAGAACAATCATGTAATTTAAATGACAGTATTGGTTGCGCCAAACTCGGTTATTTATACCATACCGGAGAAAGCGTAAAGCAGGATTTTACCAAAGCAGAAGCGTATTACACCAAAGCTTGTAATATGAGTATATATTCCAATGTAGCATGCAATAATCTTGGTGAACTTTATGAATATGGAGATGGAGTAAAGCAAGACTATACGAAAGCAAAAGAATATTACGGCAAAGCCTGTGACGATGGCTATCATATTGGATGTACTAATCTTGGTATTTTATACATCGAGGGGAAAGGTGTAAAAAAAGACTCCTATGAAGCAAAGAACTATTTTAAAAGAGGATGTTATTTAAGTGACAGTGCCGGATGTATAAATCTAAGCATTTTATCTTCTGAAAATTCATCTGAAGCAGAGAAGTATGCAAGAATGGGTTGTGAATTGAACAATGGCACAGCATGCTGGCAGCTCGGTGATATATACCGTACTAAAAAGAATTATCTGAGGGCGAAGAGGTATTTTAATATAGCTTGCGAATTGAATGATGGCACAGGATGCAGAAAGCTGGGTGACTTATACACAAAGGGCATTCGAGGATTGGTGCAAAATTACGCTGAAGCGAAAAAGTATTACATGAAAGCCTGCAAATTAAATGATTCTGTGGGATGTGAACAATATAAGGAACTGGAAGATATGGATATATTTGGTATCACAATATCTCCGAATACAAACAAGGAGAGTGAAACAAGTAAATAAAAAGTTATTATCCCCCTTGTTTGACTGGTTCCACCTGTCGTGAGGCTGTAAAAGAACTCACGGAAGTGGAGGCTTTTACCCCAAGGATATTTCCTCCGGGCAGTCCCACAACTATTTTTCAGCATGAAAAAGTAGTTACATTCAGAGTTTTTCAATGCAAATTAAAAAATATCCCTTTTTAGGTGGGGCTAAAGCCTCCACTTCCTCATCATTACAAGTTTTTTCACACTCTCTCCTGATTGCGAATGCATATCAGCGATAATTTATTGCCCTATCACACTAAAAGTGATGGCTTTTACAAGGATAGCGTTCACTGTTCTTGGCTGCTTTGGCAAAGATCGTCAGTGGCGTTCCGGTCTCTTCGGCGATCTTTTTGACCGCTTTCAGGTTTGCCGGATCGAAACCGACCAGCATCTCGTACTCCTCCCCGCTCAGCCCGATATTGTCATCGATCAGAAGAAGGTCCTCTTTTCCATATTTATTGATATCAAGCAGCTTGTTCGTATCACAGTAGAGTCCGTCGGAGATATCCATGCCTACCCTCAGATAGGGTCTGGCTCTCTCAACAAACTCCGCCCGGAGTACGGGTTCGTAGAACCGCGCGTTCTCCTCTATCTCTTCACCGCGCATCAGCGCCTGAAGATTCGCTCCGCTCTCTCCGAGCACACCCGTATAGGCAAGCAGGTCTCCCGCTTGAAGCCCCGTACGCAGCAGCGGGCTGTCGCTTTTGGAGATGATCGTGATGGAAAGATGCAGCTTGTCTCCTCCGATCGTGTCTCCTCCGATGATCTCGCATCCGTACTCCCTGGCCGTGGACTCAAGTGCTTCGGTAAGCAGTTCGATCTCAAAGTCCCTGATATCTTTGGGCAGGGAGAGTGTCACGAGTGCATACCTTGGCCGGGCATTCATGGCGATCGCATCGGAGATATTGACCAGCATCGCTTTGCGTGCGATCTGAGTCAGGCTCATCCACGTTCTTTTGAAGTGTACATCTTCAAAAAAAGCATCCATACTGTAAAGGGTATCCCCGATCACCGCCGCATCATCACCGATATGCTCAGAGGTCAGAGAATTGATAAGGTACTGTTCTTTATCTATCTTTTGCATGTGAGATTGTAGCATACTCCTCCGGAGTTTTTTGCTCAAAATAGCGTACCGGAGATCACAGCGCTCAAATAACAACGGCAAATTTGTAACATAACCTTCCAAAATAATATAGAGCCAAAACCTTTTCAAATGCCCGACTAATAAAAGCTTGGCTATAATCCAGATACTATGATTAGGAGAAACACGCTATGAAACTACAGATAAGAGCATTCTTTTTCAATGCAAAGACTGACTACCTCCCCTACTACAAAAACTTCACGGTCAGACTGGACGATGATGCCACAGCAAAAGAGCTGCTTTCAGCGATCCGGGAGCAGAACGAGAATTTTGCCTTCCCTGAAGAGAACCCGATCTTCAGGATCAACGGCCTTGTCGTGACTGCGGAGGAAAAAATGTCAAACATTATGGAAGCACTCGGCAGAGAGCTTCAGGTCGATCCTGTCAACAGCTACCGCTCCAACCACGGACTCTGTTTCAATGACAACGACTTTATGGAAAGCTATGCCCTCCTTGAGCCGTACTGCGATGAGACGGACCTTGAGTACTACAAAAGTCTTTATCCCCTCCACTATGCCTCCGAAACATCCAGCTTCAAGCGTGACTACATCGGTGATGCGATTCTCCTTCTGGCACACAGGCTGATCGAGAAGGGTTCTGAGCACAAAACAGAGATCCTCAAAGCGATCAGCGAGGCTGACTCCGGGCTCTTTGACTGCGAATATGAGAACAACCTTTTTGATGCCGAAGACCACACGGAGACGATCAGCGCACTTAAAACAATGGCAAGAGGCACAAGTGAGGCGATGCCCTCTGTCTTTCAGGTACTCTGTTCAAAGATCATGGGCGGAAGCAAGGATGAAAAAGAGAAGCAAAAACCACAAAAACGTTCCCCTCAGACAGTCGGCAGCATCAAAGACAAGAACACTGCCTACTACAGCGGTACGGATCTCATCAACTCTACCATGATCGAAGATATCCAAAAAGCGGGTGCAAAAGCGGTACGGTTTGGCAGGGAAACCAAAAGTTCCGGGGCAACATTGCTTGTGGACAACAGAAGACTGACCCTGACCAAAGCGGGGACGAACCTGCTGGATGCATTTGACCATGGTGCCGTAGTACTGATCGTCGAAAATGAAGAGGATTTTGAAATGTTTACCAAACATCATAAAGAGATCGAGTCAGTCATGGGAAGAGAGATCGGCCTTGAGTTCATCCTGGCATCCGATTTCCTCTCATCAAACCAGGTGGCCGCAGCCTAAAATTACTTCCTCCTACGGTTTACGTCATACATAGTTACTATGACGTAAATCGTAACAAATCCCTCCCTACCTTAAAGAGTTTCTTATAAAACTTCTTAACTTAACTTTCTATAAGCTATAATCAATGCAATTTCTACAGAAAAAGGACGAGTCGTTATGGATGTAAAAATCTACGAATATGATGCTGTTATCGTTGGGGCGGGGCTTGCCGGTTTGGCTGCAGCCAAAGAGCTTACAGAAGCAGGCAAGAAAACAGCAGTCATCACAAAACTTCACCCACTGAGATCTCACTCAGGTGCAGCACAGGGAGGAATCAATGCTGCTCTGGGGAAAGAGGATTCGACTGAACTGCACGAGTTTGACACGGTCAAAGGTTCGGACTACCTTGCAGATCAGGACGCGGTTGAACTCATGTGTACCAAAGCACCTGAGACGATCAGATGGGCGGAGCGTATGGGGGCAGCCTTCTCAAGAGACGAGGAAGGGAACATCGCGATCAGACCGTTTGGCGGGCAGAGCAAGCCAAGAGCATGTTATGCAAAAGATAGAACAGGTTTGGCAGTACTTCAGGCGATCTACGAACAGGCATTCCGTGCAGGCATCGAAGTATTTGATGAGTGGTATGCGGCGGACCTTCTCTATAAAGACGGTAAAGCGTACGGGGTTGCAGCCTACAATATCCGCAACTCAGAGCCTGCGATCTTCAATGCAAAAGTCGTCATGTTCGCTACGGGCGGTCACGCAAGAGCCTACAGATTCAATTCAAATGCGCATGCGAATACGGGTGACTCACTCTCTATCGTAGCGCGTCACGGTCTTCCGCTGGAAGATATGGAGTTCGTACAGTTCCACCCAAGCGGACTTGGCGGTTCAGGGGTACTGATCTCTGAAGCAGCGCGCGGTGAAGGCGGACGTCTTTACAACAGTGAAGGTGAAAGATTTATGACGAAATACGCACCTAATGCAATGGAACTTGCTTCTCGTGACGTTGTAAGCCGTGCGATCATGCAAGAGGTGAGAGAAGGACGCGGTGTCGGTAAAGACGGTCAGTCGGTAAACATCGACCTGACACACCTTGACCCGGAGATCATTCTTACCAGACTTCCTGAACTACGTGAACTTGCGATCGCGTTTCAGGGACAGGATATGCTCAAAGAGCCTATCCACATCTCTGCAACGGCACACTACTCCATGGGCGGTATCCCGACAACGATAAACTGTGAAGTGCGCAAAAACCCGAGAGAAACAGTGGAAGGTTTCTATGCTGCCGGTGAGTGTTCATGTGTCTCCGTCCACGGAGCGAACAGACTCGGTGCAAACTCGGTCCTTGAAGCCCTCCTCTTCGGCCGCCATGCGGGTGAGAACATGGTGAAAAAGCTTAATGAAGGTATCGAGCTCAAAAAAGCAACAGTAGAAGATGCAAACACAATGCTTGAAGAACTTCACCGCATCAAAACATCCAACGGTACAGAGAGCGTGGCGGGGCTAAGAGCCGAACTGCAGGCTGGTATGACAGACAATGCCGGTGTCTTCAGAACGAAAGAGTCTCTGGAGAAACAGCTGGCAAGTATCGATGATCTTCTCCAGAGATTTAAAAACATCCGTATCGACGACAAGTCCAACACCTTTAACACGGATCTTCAGGAAGCACTGGAGCTTGGGCATATGCTTGAGTTCTCCAAGTTCATCGTATACGGTGCACTGATCCGTGAAGAGAGCCGCGGCGGCCACTACCGTGAAGACTTCCCTGCGCGTGATGATGAGAAGTTTCTGAAGCACACCTATGCGTATATGGACAAAGACTTCAACATCACAACCGAATGGGGCGATGTGGTACTGGGCAAGTTTGAACCAAAAGAAAGATCATACTAAGAGGAGGAAGAGATGCATAACA
>DSDW01000029.1 GCA_011048515.1 Campylobacterota bacterium
AAAAAGATCATGTACCTTGCAGATGCAAGACTCAGGGAAGCAGGTGCAAGAGAGAATGCAGAGCTGACGTTCTATCCGAACGGGAGCAACATGTTCGGTGTCAAAGAGTATCATGATGCGATCGTTAACCAGTTCGAAGCAAGAGATATGAAATGGAACTACAGACACAATCTTGTTGCCGTGGATCCTGAGAAGAAGATCGCTACATTCAGCAGACACTGGGAAGAGAAAGGTGAGTGGGATGAAGATCTGGAAGAGTACTCTATCGTACCTAGAAGCGAAAAAGTGGAAAAACCGTATGACTTTATGCATATTACCCCTGCACAGGTTGCTCCCGAGGAGATCGCAAACTCTCCGGTAGGTTCAGGCAAAGGCTGGGTACCTGTGAAAAAAGAGACGCTGCAGCATGTGAAATACCCTAACATATTCGCACTTGGAGATATCGTCGCTGTACCTATGGGGAAAACAGGCGGGTCGGCAAGAAAGCAGTACAAAGTTGTGATAGAGAACCTTATCGCTGTCATGGAAGGCAGAGAGCCGAAAGCAGAGTATGACGGATATACAGTATGCCCGTTGATCACAAGCCTCAGCACGATCATGCTTGCGGAATTTAACTGGACCGGAAAACCGACACCGTCATTCCCTCTTGATCCGACACAGGAGAGATGGATCTGGTGGCTGCTCAAAGTTTACGGTCTTAAGCCTATGACACAATACGGCATGCTTTCGGGTAGAGCATAAGTTTAAAAGATAAGGAGTATATTTTGAAAAAAACAAGTTTTATCGTATTATCAACAGTTGCAATTTTCGGATTGAGCGGATGTGGTAATGCTCCGGAGAGTTCACCTGAAGAAAAAACCTACAGCAAAACACCTGCAGAGGTCTATGCGGAATCCTGTGTAAAGTGTCACGGGCAAAATGCAGAAGGTAATCCTAAGAAAAAAGGGCCTGCACTGAACGACAGACAGGCTGGAGAACTGGAGCTGGATCTCTACGATGTGAAGAATGCAGGGACAAACCAGTCATCCGGGACAGAGCATGATATCATGGCACACAACATGAAGAAACTTGCGGAGCAAGGCTTTGACTATGATCCCAAAGCGATGGCTGAATATATAGAGAAGAGCTTTTACAAAATGGAAACAGAAGAAGCACCTGAAGCAGAAGAAGCACCTGCAGAAGAGGTTTCTGAAACTACTGTAGAGGAGACACCTTCAGAAGAGGGCGAAGCTGCTGCTGAGGAGGCATCAGCGGAAGAGACTCCAGTGGAAGCAGACGCTAATGAGACTCTAGAAGAGACACCTGCAGAATAGAGAGTAGAAGTGCCCAAGGGCACTTCTCTCTCCCTCCATTTCATTTTTTTGAAAGCCGTACCATACGACATCTTATACGGCATACACTTACCAATTATTCCATACCACTTGCAAAAATCTTCCAAAAAGTATTTTTTTGTGGCGATGGTACCGGAGAATTAGATTAATTTAAATTGCATTATCATATGATATACTTATATTTTTTATAAATATATTTTATAATGGAGTGGTGGAATGAATAAAAAACCGGGATATGTATTTGTATGGCCGATCAGTACCAGACTGATCCACTGGATGATGGCCTTCTCTTTTACAGCAGCATTTGCTACCTCATTCTATGAACATCTCCTCCATGAACATGTCGCACTGGGATTTATTTTTATGATCATTATTGTCTACAGGATCATCTGGGGGATCATCGGTCCAAGATATGCCACCTTCAATACCTTCAAGCTCAAACCTTCCGAACTGAAACACTACTTTGTCGAGAAGATAGAGAACAGATGGCGTAAGATACCTGCAGGACATAATCCTGCATCAAGCTGGTATACGGTGTGGGCGATATTTGTCGGCAGTATTATCGCTGTGAGCGGACTGCTGCTGTACGGGATACAGGAGGCAAAAGGGATTTTCCGTTTTCTCAATGATGGCTATACCCACTATATCTATCTTCTGGAGTGGGTGCACCGTTATGGCTCCTATCTCTTTTTTGCATGGGTTGTGATACACATTACAGGGGTATTGATCGAACAGTTCTGGCACAGGACAGAGATGGTCTTTGCTATGGTCACTGGGTACAAAAAAACTGAGGGAGAAGATACGGAGGTCAAGCCTCTCCTGAGTTTTTTTGCCTATATGATGCTTCTTTTGGCTATCGGAGCCTATTTCTTTATTACCAGCAGCAATTATAATTTTTTGACACTTCAGAAGTATACCAATATTGACTACAAGCAGGAACATCCACTCTTCTATGAAAAGTGCGGAGATTGCCATAAGATCTATCCTCCTTATCTGCTTCCGGAAAAATCCTGGCAGCGCGTGATGGGTGGATTGGGGAACCATTTTGGCGAAGAGATTACCGAAGCCAACATTACTCGCTCACAACGGGCTTCCATTTTGGCATTTTTAAGAGAAAATGCCGCAGAGCATAGTCGGTGTGAAGCTGCGGTGAAAGTGATGGATTCTCTTGGAGATCTGCGTCCTAAAGCGATTACGAAGACACCGTATTGGAGAGAGACGCATAAAGATATTCCAAGATCTGTATTTCAAGAAGAAAATATCAAAGACAGATCCAACTGTATCGCCTGCCATAAAGATTTTGATAAAGGAAATCTGGATGATATGAATATCATCTTTCATGATTAAAAAGTAATCGAAAGATAAAAAATATCTATATCATAAATGCAATTTAACAAAAATATCATACATTTTTATGAAAATTACGCCACAAAAGAATAATATAAGAAATACTTCTTTAAAATATAATAAGTACTTATAAAAAGAGTAGATTACTCCTATTTATAAAGTTTATTGTGATTAAGAAAGGAGAAGTGTTCATGCAAGTAGAGCTTTCGCGACGGAAATTTCTACAGGGTACAGTGGCACTGAGTGTTGCTGGAGGATCTGCAGTGAGTGCAACGAATCTGTTTGCAGGTGCGGATACCCCTGAAAAGAAATTAACCATTACGACAAAGACAGGGGTGGCAAAAGAGGTAAAGCTGGTTCCTACACTCTGTGAAATGTGTGTCAACAAGTGTGCGGCGATCGCCAGGGTAGAAGACGGGATCGTCACAAAACTTGACCCCAATCCGATGTTCCCCAAATCAAAAAATATGTTATGCCCAAGAGGAAATGCAGGTATTCAGGCGCTTTATGACCCTGACAGGCTGAAATATCCGATGATACGGACGGGAGAAAAAGGGGAAGGTAAATTCAAGCGAGTCACCTGGGATGAAGCCTTCAGGTATATCACTGAAAAAACAATAAAGATATTGGATGAAGAGGAGGATAACCGCTCCACTTTCCTTTTCTGTGCCGGCGAGGGGATGGCGGAGCATACGTTCCAAACCTTTTATCAGGCCTTTGGTTCGTCAAACTGGCTGAACCACTCTTCGATCTGTCTTCAGACGGTCGCCTCTGCATATGGCGTCACATTGGGTGCCTATCCACAGTCCGATCTTGAAAATGCGGAGTATATCATCATGGCGGGGGCGAACAGGGCAGAAGCGATCGTAACACCCGATACGATGGATATCTTCAAGAGAACAAAGGGAAGAGGGGCCAAGATGGTCTGTATCGATCCGAGATTTACTAATACCGCGGCAAAAGCGGATCAGTGGCTTGCGATCAACCCCGGTACGGATCTTGCCTTTGTATTGGCGCTTACCTATGTGGTGCTCGATGAGGAGCTCTATGACAAAGCATATGTCGAGAAATATTTCAATGATTTCGATGCATACCGTGCACATATCCTCTCAAACGGCTATACGCCGGAGTGGGCGGAGCCTATCACCAATATCAAAGCAAAAGAGATCTATCAGATCGCCAGAGAGTTCATGGCGCATGCCCCAAAAGCGATCTACTACCCGGGAAGAAGAAGTACCTTTGCGAAAAATGATTTTCAGCTTCGCCGTGCCATGGCGATTTTCCAGGCACTGAGCGGCGGTATCGATACGAAGGGCGGACTGGTCTTCGGCGGAAAGATAGAGATCGAGGACCATGAATCACTGATGCCTCTCTATGACAAAGCCAAAGAGAGAGGGGTGGTAAAAACAGAAGCAGGGTATGCTGACTGTGCCGTAGTCAGCGGTGGAGGCTCATGGCTGGCCTGGAGAAACAACTTCCTAGAAGGGAAGATGCCCTACAGCGTGCGCGGGATGTTCTGCTATAAGCACAATCCGATGCAGAACATGCCCAACACGAAGAAAACAGCAGAGATGCTCAAGAAGATGGAGTTGGTGGTCTGTATCGATACGATGCCGAGCGATACGGTCATGTATGCAGATGTGGTACTTCCTGAGTGTACCTATCTTGAACGTACCGACCCGGTCAAGACTTTCGGGGGTGTAGAACCGGCATTGGCACAACGCAACAAGGTTATTGAGCCTATGTTCGAGTCCAAACCTGTCAATGAGATCCTAAGAGGTCTTACGAAACATCTCTCCAGACCGCTGTTCGAAGTGACGAAAAAATATGACAGCGAAGTGCAGGATGCGTTGGCGGAGGAGGATGAAGAGGCGTACTATCAAGAAGAGTTTGATATGACCAAGATGTACAGCCATGACCAGGAGGTGCTCAACGTACATGCGGTCCATGCGTACGAAGGTGCAGCCGAATCATTGAAAAGGTACGGGGTCTACTATCCGAAGATGGATCAGTACTACAAACAGCTCTCTGCCAATGAACATCAGTATTATCCCGAAAAGGAGAAATTCTACAGCGTGGGAGAAGGGAGACCGCAGACACCATCAGGAAAGGTGGAGTGCAATCTTGCAAATATGTCCAGCAAAGGGATCGACGGGATGCCAACCTGGAGAGATGAGTATTGCTTTTCTGTGCCGGAAGGGAAGTTCAGGCTGATGACAGGGCGCCATGCACAGTATACGCAGAGTGGGACATCCAACAATATCGTTTTATATGATCTGATGCCGGAAAACTACATCTGGATCAACAAACGTGTGGCAAAAGAGCGGGGCATCACATTTGGCGACAAAGTGGAAGTCATAAGCAGTGTAGGCACAACGGTGATCAGGGCATACCCAACAGAGAAGATCGCACCCAACCAGGTATTTTTCATCCATGGATTCGGCGCAGAGAGCAGTGCATTGACATGGGCCTACAAAAATGGCGGGAGTGACAATGCGGTTATCGAAGATGCATTGGAACCCGTTTACGGTGCTGCAGCGATGCATGAAACAAACGTAGAGATAAGGAAGGTGTAGTCATGGCAAGATATGGAATGGCTTTAGATTATAAAAACTGTATCAACTGTAAAGCATGCGAGGTTGCCTGCAAAGAGGAGAACGGAATTCTCATGGGTGCTGACAAGCACAGAATATGGGTGGGTGTCAAGGAGATCAAAGGGGAGTATCCGCTTCTGGATATCGTCTCGAGCAGCTTTGAGCCCAGCCAGTGCCAGCATTGCGAGAGTGCACCCTGCCAGGAGGTCTGCCCGACCAATGCGACCTATTATGACGAGAACGGTGTGGTGCGCGTAGACCCGGACAAATGTATCTTGTGCAGTTACTGTATGAATGCCTGTCCTTACGATGCACGTTACGTGGATGACAGAACCATGACAGTAGATAAGTGTAACTTCTGTTCTGACACGAGACTGGCAAGGGGTGAGACGACGACTGCCTGCCAGGCGACCTGCCCGACCAAAGTAAGAACATTCGGTGATCTGGATGATCCGGAGAGTGAGATCAGTGTATTGCTGAGAACCAGAGAACACTTCTCTCTCAAATCGCATCTTGGTACCAAACCCAAGCTATTTTATCTGACATAAGGAGTAGATCATGGCAGAAGCAGTAAAAAAGCAGGGGATCAAAGAGTTTATCACCTCTATCCCCTATAACAAGATAGGGCTAAAAGATCTAATGAGCTTTGAAAAGACACCGAGAAATATCATTATTGCGGTCATCACATTCGCATTTCTGGTCTCGTTTGCAGTGGGTGTGGCCCTCTATCTCATGCATGGGCACCATTCCTATAACGTTACCAGAGAACATCCATGGGGATTATTGATCGCTGTATATATCTTTTTTGTCGTCAGCTCGACAGGGTTGTGTATCGTCGGTTCTTTGGGGGATGTCTTCGGATATAAAGAGTATGAAATGATCTCCAAAAGGGCGATATTCGGCTCTATCGTCACGATCATAGCGGGGTTCGCGGTCATCGCATTTGAGATAGGCCATCCCGTGACGATGCTGATCTATAATGTCCTGACGCCCGGGTTTACCAGCGCGATCTGGTGGATGGGGACGCTCTACGGTCTCTATCTGACCTTTATGATCATCGAGTTTGTCTTTCTTTTGAAGCATGATATGAGGATGGCAAGAATATTCGGGTTGACAGGGCTTCTTGTGGGGCTGGCTGCACACTCGAACCTGGGCGGTGTCTTTGGATTTTTGAATGCAAGAACGATCTCAAACGGTGTATTCTACCCGACGTACTTCATCCTGACGGCATTCATCACCGGGATATTCATCGCCTTTATCATGATGGGGATCCGGTACAGACTCTCTTTTCCCGAGAATGCAAAGAAGATGCTGACCAACCTGGCAAAGATACAGGGACTGCTCATTGCGATCCTGATCTTTTTTGTCACATGGAAAATGCTGACGGATATCTACGGCGGAATGCCTAACCGTTCGGAAGTTGCCCTGCATATCCTTGGTTCATGGACATTCTGGGCAGAGGTTGTTTTGGCGATGGCGATACCGCTTCTGATCATCCTGAAAAGTAAAGGAAGTGCGATTCATGCGATGTTCTGGGCATCGCTTGGTGGTATGGTCGGTGTCTTTTTCATGCGCTATAACCTGGTGCATGACACACAGCTGAAACCGCTTCAGATGATGAAGGTCAGAGAGTATCAGCTGGCTCCCGAGTGGGTGCACTATTTCCCCAGTGCCGCTGAGATCATGATCTCTTTGGGCGGGCTGGGTCTTTGTATCCTGCTCTATTATGTGGGGACCAAACTCTTTAACCTGGATGCGGAGACGCACTAGGTCTACTGGAGGGTATCCCCTCCATAGAGAGCAGGATGCCTGTGTCACAGCCTGTTATTTTAAAAAATAGTAGGCTGTATCTCTTCGTTGCTTACCCCTCCCTCCTCATTGATCTGTATGAGCTTTTCCCAAAGCAGAGTAGCCATCTGTTGGTAGCGTTTTGATGTTTCACATTCGGGTGCGAGAACCGTAATGGGGAGTCCGCTGTCTCCTCCCTCCCGGATAGCGGGTTCTATCGGGATCTCCCCGATTATCTGTGTATGGTAGACATCCGCAAGGGGCTGTGTCGTGCCTTTGCCGAAAATATCGTACTCCTTGCCGCTATCGGGGCAGATGAAACCGCTCATATTTTCAACGATTCCGGCGATGGGTATATGTAGCTGGGTGAACATATCCATACTCCGTACCGCATCATCAAGGGCGACCTTCTGCGGTGTAGTGACGCATACGCCGGCGGTTACCGGAAGGTTTTGTGCCAGTGCCAGCTGTGCATCACCCGTCCCCGGAGGCATATCAAAAAGGAGGATATCCAGCTTGTCCCAGAGGATATCCTCCAGCATCTGTTCTATGGCCTGGGTAACCATCGCCCCTTTCCATATCAGGGAAGCCCCGCGTTCGATCAGTGAACCGATCGACATCACCTGTACACCGTGCGCACGAAGAGGCTTGATATTGCGGCCGAGAAAAACAGGCTGTTCCCCTTCGATCCCCATCATTCTTGGGATATTGGGACCATAGATATCTGCATCCAGCAAACCTACCCGTTTGCCCTGCTGTGCCAGGGCGATAGCGAGATTGACGGTGGTCGTGGATTTGCCGACCCCTCCCTTTCCGCTGCTCACCATCACAAAGTTCTGAATACCGGGTAAAACATCTTTCCCTTTTGAACTGGTCTCTCTGGGCAGTTTTGGTTTTGTGATCTTCAGCTCGATACGGTAGTCACCGAGAAGAGAGATCCTTTTGGTGATCTCCTCTCTGAGCTGATCTTCGATCTCTTTGGCCGAAGAGGGGATATCCAGCCATACAGAGATAATATCTTGAGTAGTCTCGACTTTTTTTATAAAACCGAAATCAACGATACTTTTCATGAAACCGGGATAGATCACTTTTCCAAGTGTCTCTTCTACCAACTTTTTCTCTATCATGATCATGCCTTTCATTTTATTAAATTATATCTATTATAAGTGTAGATATTGTAACAGATCGATGAAATTTTTTACAAATGTAAAATATACTCAAAGAGTACACAGAACTTGTGGTATGATAGCACATCTTAAGTAAGGACGTCGATTTATGAAAAAAGAGTTGATTATTTTTACCGGCCTGTTTTTGTTTTTGGCCATAGGAATGCACTTCAAAGAGTGGACAAGCCACCCTATAGAACATCTTCTGGCGCTTCCGCACTCAGGCGCATACGGGTTAGGCGCGCTCCATCCATTGGTATTTACAGCGATTCCCTACCTTGTTTTAGCACTGTTCAGGGGGATCATAAGACTGTTTAGAAGGGGAAAATAAATGGCGAAGCGAGGGATGAAGCGGAAGCTTCATCCCTCAGAGTGATGCCTCTCTTTTAGATAGGCAGTACCCTGATATTCTCATCAAGTTTCTCTTTGAGAATATTCTCTATAGCAAAGAGCGTACCTGTACTTGAGCTTGCACATCCGCTGCAGGCACCCAAATATCTGATATAGATGTCAAAGTGTGCACCGTTCTCCTTGATATCAAGGATCTCCATATCTCCACCGTCCATGACAAGCATCTGGCGGATATTCTCATCGATGATTCTTTCTACTGCTTTGAGGCGTTGTACTACCGTCATCTCTGCAAAACTGACATTGGCTCCGGGAGCGGCTGTTCTTGCTAGCTTCTCTTTTTCATACTCGGCAAGCAGGTCTACAAGGTAGATATCTTTCGCTTCGTGTCCGCCAGGCTTGATACAGGATTTACAGAATGCTCCGGCTTTCGTATAATCTGTGATCTGCTCTATCGTTGTCAGGTCGTTGAGCCTGATCACCTCTTTGAGTGTTGAGAGACTGACGCGCGCACATTCACACACGATGATCTCCTCCTCAAAACTCTCGATATCGACACCTTTGTATTGCGCTGCAGCTTTTTTGATGACATCGTATGCCATCACCGAACAGTGCATCTTCTGAGGCGGAACAGCAGGAACATCAGGCGTATCACGCATTGCTTTTTCCACATCGATGTTGGTGATCTTTACCGCCTCATCAACAGTCTTCCCTCTACAAAGCTCTACCATTGTATCTGAACTTGCGATCGCTGTACCGCAGCCGAAACTCTTGAACTTTGCCTCTTTGATAATATCCGTTTTCGGGTCAACTGCCCAGTAGAGACGTACCGCATCTCCACAGCTCTCCGCACCAAAATCCGCTACGATGAGTTCTGCACCCATCTCTGCTGCCTGTTCTTTTGTGATTTCACCCATGTTTTGCGGGTTGTTCATCAAGTCGGTTACTTTTTGGCTGTACTCATCCCAGATGGTACCGCCGATCAAACTATCCATACCCATGATCTATCCTTTATTTGTTCTTTATAATCTATTTATTTGCTTAGTGATGTGTATCCAGGCCGCTTTTGTGGCCTTCCGGTGCATAGGCGTAGGAGCTTGAGATCCCTCTCAGCCTCTCCACCGCTTTTTTTACGACCTCTATTGTATAGTCAAGCTCTTCTTGTGTGGTGTATCTGCTGAGTGAAAATCTCACCGCAGTATGTGCCAGATCCGCATCAGCGCCGATCGCTTCCATGACCGGGTTGGACTCAAGGTCTTCGCTTGCACAGGCACTTCCGGTACTTGCACCGATCCCTGCGCGGTTAAGATCCCAGAGCATTGATTCCCCTTCGATCCCTCTGAATGAGATCAGGATGGTGTTCGGCGTTCTTTTCTCTCTTGGAGTCACGACGAATGTGTCAGGGATCTTGAGCAGTTCATCCTCGAACGCATCTCTCATCTCTCTGACTTCAGTCATCTCGAAGTCAAGTGCATCGATCGCCTGTTCCATGGCTTTACCCATACCTACAATACCAGGTACATTGAGCGTGCCGGAACGGTATCCGCCCATCTGTGAACCCCCGTGAAGCAGCGGAGAGAGTTCTCTTCCTCTCTTCATGTAAAGCCCGCCGACGCCTTTGGGGCCGTGGAACTTGTGTGCCGAGAATGTCAGGTAGTCTACATTGAAACTCTGTACATCCACCGGGATCTTGCCGATCGCCTGTACCGCATCTGTATGGAAAAGCACATTATGTTCGGCACAGATCGCTCCTATCTCTTCAACAGGGAAGATCGCGCCGGTTTCATTGTTTGCCCACATTACAGAGACCAATGCAGTCTTGCTGGTGATGCTGTCTCTTACCGTCTGAGGATCGACAAGGCCTTCATGATTGATCGGCAGATAGGTGACTTTACATCCCATACTCTCAATGAACTTTGCAGTTGCGATCACTGACGGGTGCTCTACTTCTGAGACAATGATATGATTTTTCCGTCCTGTAAGGATATACTCAAAATAGATGCTTTTGAATACCCAGTTGTTACTCTCCGTTGCACAGGAGGTGATCACGACACTATCCTCTTTGGGTGCATGGATACCTGCATAGATCTTCTCCATGGCATCTTTGAGGCCAGGGTGTGTTTCACTTGCAAAAGAGTGAAGGGAGTTCGGGTTTCCGTACTTTTGCACGAAGTATGGTTCCATCTCTGCAAATACATGCGGATCAACCAGGGTTGTAGCATTGTTGTCTAGGTAGACTCTCATAGTTTTCTCCTCCATTTTCAAGAGTGTTGTCAATCTTTTCTCATGAAAACGATATTCAATTTTAATTCGGACTAAAATTGTCCTAATTGATTTCCTGAATAATACGCACTTTTTCTTAAAGTAACATAAAATTAAGAGACAAAAGAGACAATTATACTCCCTGAACGGTTAGTTTCCCTTAATTAAGGTATAAATAACCATATCAGTGTTTTGGAAGGTGTAAAAATGTGATATCTTAAGAGACATGGAGACGTGGCCGCTTAAAGGCCGCGCATTGCACTTCTCCCCACCGGAGTGTTGCGTTCTGTCCGGTTTTCTCAGAAGTTTGACGGGGTATGGGTATTGATCAGGTTATAAAACTCGTTTCTTGTACGTTCATCGCTCTTGAAGAGTCCACGAAGTGCTGAAGAGACAGTGGTCGAATTGATCTTTTCAACCCCTCTCATCTCCATACACATATGTCTGGCATGCAGTACGACAGCCACCCCTTTGGGGTTGATCGTTTCGCTGATCGCATCGGCGATCTGTTCGGTCATCTGCTCCTGGATCTGCAGACGTCTTGCAAAGACATTCACGATACGGGGTATCTTGGAGAGTCCGACGACTTTTCCGTCAGGGATATAGGCAACATGGGCACGTCCGATGATCGGGAGAATATGGTGTTCACACATGGAGTAGAACTCGATATCCCGCACCAGCACCATCTCGTCGTTGCTTGAGGTGAAGAGCGCCTGGGAGAGTATCTCTTTGGGGTCCTGATGATAGCCGCTGGTAAGAAAATCCAAGGCTTTCGCGACACGCGCAGGTGTTTTGATCAGTCCCTCTCTCTGGGGATCTTCTCCGATCAGTTCAAGTACTTTGGTCACTGCCTGTTCAAATTCTTCTTGTCTGTTCATACTCTTTCTTTCATGATTCATATTGAACGTATTGTATCCAAATTACTATTTAACTAGCTATAGGGGGCATTGCGATAAAATAACGGCATATTTTACAAAAGGGGTTCTTTCATGAAAAGAATAATGACAGTAGTCGGTGTTTTGGTACTTGGATGGCTAGGTGCCACAGCATATATTTCCAGCACATTCAAGAGCGAATTTGAACAGTATCTTCAAAGAGTCAATACACTCTATGCATCACAGGGTGTACAGTATAAGGCAGAGGTTGAAAGCAGTTTGTTCACATCCGATGTGAAGCTTGAAATCGATTTTGATGCGGAGCATATAGGGAAGGCCGCAGCAGATATCTATGTAGAATTTATCAAGCTGCCCATCAAGGTAGCATATCAGGTAGAACACGGTCCGATCTTTTACAGAGACGGCTTGGGTATCGGGTTTGCAAAGTTCACTGCGCAGATGAAAGCAAGCGAGATGTTGGCAGAAAAGTCCAAAGAGGAGCTCCTCAAAGTAATTCCGGAAGATGTCACGCTCTACCTTACCGAGGTACTCTGCTTTGATAAGCAGCTGAAAATAGCCCTCTACTCCAGTGCGGTAACGGCTGAAGAGAATGGTGCGAAGGTGGAGATAGCACCGCTGACCGGCAGCGGAGTGATCGATACAGAGACACTGCTGGGTTCTTTTGGTATCACATTGCCGAAGATCTCGTTAGAGCGGGAGGGGATCAATGCGGTGATGACTGGTACTACACTTCATATGGATATGAAAGATATGCTGGGAGGGAAATACCTCTTGGGTGACGGACAGTTCAAAATAGCAAAAGTAAGAGTGGAACAAAAGGAGTTGTCCAATCCTGTGGAGATGGACTTTACAATGGATTTCAAGACCGGGCGCGAAGAGGGTGATTATCTGATGGCAGATATCGCTATGCAGTTCAACCAGAAGGGGCTTGAGCAGCTGGACCCTACAACAGGCGGCGTCGCAGAACAGGTGAATTTCTCGATGAAACTCCAGGGTATCAGTATGGACGCGCTTCAGAAATTCGAAGAGGTCAACCGGAAGCAGCTTGAGATGACAGATATGATGTACGGGATGATGACCGAAACAGATCCAGCTAAGGCTGAAGCTGCACTCAAACGTGCAGAAACGGCACAAGAGGATTTTATGAATGCAACCACTGAGGCGTTTAAAGCGCTGTTGGTCAAAGAGAGAACCAAAGTGAGTGCAGCGATGGATCTTACCAAAGATGATGCCAAATCAAGTATGAGTTTATCTATCGGATATGTTGGAGAAGCGCTGAACGGGAGTCTTGAGGAGATGGTCGCGTACCTTCAGAGAAAACCTTTGGAGTATCTTGCTTTGGATGCCGATCTGGATTTCAATGAAAAGCATTTGGCGCTCAACCCTTCACCGGAGGCGCAGCAGCAGGCAAAAATGGGATTTGATATGGCTGTAATGCAGGGGATGATGAACTTTGAAAACGGTGTCTACTCGACGAAACTGGAGTATAAGCCCAAAGTGCTCAAGATCAACGGCCAGGACAAGAGCCAGGAGATACTCCCGATGCTCGAGATGTCGCTGGCACAAGGACGATAGGCCGGTTCTCTTAAAGAGATACTCACCAGAGTGTCTCTTCCTTTCCCTTCACTAGGAGAAGTATCTTCTCATCCACTTTGGAGATCGCAAGTTCCCTGATCTCATCCAGACTGAAATAGTTTTCCTGTTCCGGTATGCTCTCATGGTAGAGATAGACCTTGCAATTGAGCTTGAAGTGCGTATAGGTATGCGATACTTCACCCAGATACTCCGCAGCGCACGGAGGCACTTCTATACTTTCAAAGCCCCACAGCCCATGCAGAAATTTTCCGCTTCTTTGATGAAGCGAGAGACGCCCATTGCAGCTGTGGATCACGATATGCTCTTCGCGTGTGGGAACGGTACGTTTTTTCTTCAGAGGATAGCGATGAGGTTCTTCTTTCCCCTGGCAGATACCCTCCAGCGGGCAGAGATCGCACTGCGCATTTTTAGGCATGCATACCGTCGCACCGATATCCATCATCGCCTGGTTGTAGTCAAAAGGGTTCTTCCGGTCCATAAGAGAGTAGGCATATTCCCATAGTTCCCTCTCCGTAGGATTTTCAAGTCTGTAAAGACGGCAGAGGATGCGTTTGACATTGGCCTCCATGATCGGGACGGGTTGCCGAAATGCAAAGGCAGCGATCGCATGGGCGGTGTTTTTGCCGATACCGGGAAGCCGGATCAGTGCATCGATATCGGCTGGGAGTTCACTGACAAGAGACGCACTCTTGTGCAGGTTTTTTGCTCTGGTATAGTACCCCAGTCCCTCCCACGCTTTAAGCACCTCGTCAAGTTCCGCCTCTCCCAGGGCTTTCAGAGTGGGAAAACGTTCGATAAAAGGAAAATAGTACCGTTCAAGGACCGTTTTGACCTGTGTCTGCTGCAGCATCACCTCGCTGAGGTAGATATAGTAGGGTTCGTCAGTATTTCTCCAGGGGAGAGTATGGCGGCCGTAGGACTGGTACCAGCGATGGATAGTGCGGTGGAGATTTTTCATGCGCCATTATAACATGAATATTTTTTATGAATAATTTTTATCCAAAAGGCTTGACAAATGAACATATGTGCGCTAAAATTGAATTCGAAACTATGACACATAGGGACAGACAGGATTTATCTTGAGAAAAAAAAGAGTAGAACGTACCATTGCCGGAGACCATTCGAACGTCTGTTTTAAACCGTGCGGGGTACAGCGGAAATATCTTGAGAGAATAGCGCTGGATGAAGACGAGATGGAGGCGATCCGTCTCAGTGATTTTGAAGGGCTTTACCAGCAGGAGTGTGCCGACCGTATGGGGATATCCAGAACGACCTTTTCGAGAATCATAGAGCGTGCACACAAAAAGGTGGCGGATGCACTTTTGCATCAAAAAGCGCTGGCAATAATGAATAGAATAAAGGATAAAGAATGAAAATAGCGATACCGGTAAAGATGAATAGAGAAAATCCGGCGGTTTCACCGCTTTTTGGAAGAACGAAATGGTTTGCTTTCGTAGAGAAGGGAAAAGTGGAGATCAAACGCAATCCCGGAGATGGCGGACAGGCCGTGATAGAGTGGTTTGCTGATGAAGGGGTCGATACGGTCATTATGCAGGAGATGGGAATCTCCCCCTATGAGATGATACAAAAGCATGGCGGCATGAAGATCTATCACAGCGGTTATGAGAGGATCCTTCTTAACGACCTTATTAAAAAATTCGCAGACGGTGAACTTGAAATGGTTGACGATAGCAGAATGAAAGAGATCATCAAGCATCACGAGGGGAGACACTCCCATGATGACCATCACCATCATGAACATGAACATGAACATGGGCATGAGCATGGGCATCACCATCACCACTGAGATACACAGAGTATC
>DSDW01000053.1 GCA_011048515.1 Campylobacterota bacterium
CCATAAAGAGGTTTCACACAAAGGAGTGGTCGATCTGGTCACCGAGTTTGATGTCAAAACCGAAAATTTCCTTATCAGTCAGCTCACAGAGGCATTCCCCGGACATACGCTCGTGGGCGAAGAGAGTCACCAGGGAAGCTACCACTATGAGAAGGCGATCTATATCGACCCGATCGACGGGACCACCAATTTCGTTCACGGTATCCCGCACCTTGCGATCTCTCTCGGAGTCTGGGAAAAAGGAGAGCCGGTACTGGCCGTGGTCTACAATCCCATCTTGGAAGAACTCTTCTGGGCAGTGAAGGGAGAGGGGGCCTACTGCAACGGAGAGAAGCTTGGAGTCAGCACCCAAAGTGCGCTTCAAAATGCTCTGATCGCTACGGGGTTCCCCTATGCCAAGGTCAATGCGGGCATCGAGTATCGCTGGGTGATCGCCTGCATGACCAACCTGCTGCCACATATCCAGGATATCCGCAGGCTGGGTGCAGCCGCGGTCGATCTTTGCTATCTTGCACAGGGGAAGGTGGAAGCCTTCTATGAGATCGATCTCAAACCCTGGGATGTCGCCGCGGGTATCCTAATCGTACAGGAGGCAGGCGGGAAAGTAAGCAATGTAAACGGTGCGAGATACAATTTTGACGACAAAAGCATCGTGGCAAGCAACGGAAAAGTACATGGCCAACTGCTTCATCACCTGGAAAAGATCTAACCACCCCTTCTCTTCGTCATCCAGATTCCGGGTCGGAGCTCGGAATGACAATGAAAAAAAACAAAAATAAAATCACTGTCCGTCTCTAACACACCTGACATAACTGCTACTGCCCTTACCGTTGTCGTTGACACGGCCATTGCGGAAGTTGACAATCCACGCATAGCCCCTATCGTACTCACCGGTAGTAGAACTCCAATAGTTGCCAGAGCTGGTATTTACAAAGCCCTCTTTTATCGCCGGATCATATTTGCTTCTATCGACGATCGACTTAAGCTCGTTGAGATTTGGCAGCCGCCAGTCACTATAGCCTCCAAGGCTGAGAGCTTCACAGTACTCTATCGCCTCTTGCCAATTTTTTGTGATAGCTGACGCATTGGTGTCATCCTGCCACTGCAGCCGGGTTGTGTTGTCTGTGACGATATCGCCGTTTCGGGTGAAGTCTGCCAACGATAGCGTACTAAGCCCTATCAAAATCAAAAGGATCACTCTCATCTATCACTCCTGTTTTTCATATTAAGTTCACTCTTCATCTAAAAAATCCCAAAAACAAATCACTGTCCGTCTCTAACACACCTGACATAACTGCTATTGACCTTAAAGTTGAGGCCGACATTGCCAAAGCTGAAGCCGACAATCCACGCATCGTACCTACCGTACTCAAAGGTAGTAGAACTCCAATAGTAGCTAGAGCTAACATGGTTAAAATAAGCAATATCTACAGCCGGACCGTCTTTCCCATAGTCTACAATCCCCTCCAGCTCCTCTGCGGTGGGAAGCCTCCAGTCGTTGTAGCCTCCCAGCGAGAGATCTGCACAGTAGGTAGCTGCGGTGTCTCCGGTGGTGTCGCAACAGGCATCTGAAGAGGTGTCACTGGTGCATGTATTATAATTAGCATCTATGAGCCACTGTTTGGTCACACTGGATACATTGTCATCATCCTGCCACATCAGCCCCGTGACATGGTCGGTGACGATGTCGTTTGTATCATCCCTTGTGTAGTTGTGGTCCACCCCTTTTTGATAAAAGCCGTCATCTTTGAGACTGCCGTCTGTCACTAGATTTCCCCTCTGATCATAGCTTTCTGTCTGTCCTGTCTTTTTGATCGCTGTGCCCGCCACGGCTGTCACATTTACATCAAAGCTTGTCGTGGCACTCGCTGCACCGTCATCGACCGTAATGGTGATCCTGACCGGACCCGATGCATCTGTCACCGTTGTCAGGTTGAAGTCCAGCGTTTCTCCATTATACTCTGCCCAGAGAAGAGGGTTTGTCCAGTTTGGCGTCACAGTGATGACCGAGGTGTCATTGGACTCTACACTGAGGGTAAGCTGGTCTCCGTCACTGTCGCTGACATTGAATTCATAGTTTGTTGTACCGCTGTTCTCTTGAAGTTCGATCGCTTCAAATGTGGTGTCGATGGTGGGGGAAGTGTTGCCTGGTGCGCCCGTACCGTTACTTCCGCACGCTGTCAAAAGTACGACAGACATACTTACCAAAAATCTTCTAAACCACTCTTTCATAGAGTCTCCTTTTGCTATTTTGATCTGCGGAGAATGAAGTATACTCATAAACAGTATGGCTTCCCCACCATCTTGCAATCATTCTATTTTACCCCCCCTGTCATAATGTAGACTTAAAAAATGGTATTTTAATGTTGATGTAACTACAAATAAAAGAAGATAAATTTGAAAGGATATGAACTACTCTATCACTTCAAAGTAGATCAAAAGCGTGCGCTGAAAAAAGTTGTCATTGTCATCGCTCACCATCACGTAACGGGTTTTCCCTACACGGGCAAGCCCTTCGAAGTTGTCGATATCCCATCCTTTGTGGGAGTTCATCTTGAGAAGTACCCGGCTTTTGCATAGGCTCTCTTGCGCACACCCCTCCAGATACACTTTTTTCAGCGTAACCACGAACGGATCGAGATAGTTCGTAAAGGAGCGCTCCAGTACCAGAAGGTTGCCATCATCCATCACCTCTATCGCAGTGGTTGCGCTTCGCGCCTCCGGTTCTGCTGTGAAGTACCACCTCTTTCCGCTGAGCGCATAGATCGTCTGGTATTTCTTGGAGTCCTTTTTGAGCGGCCACTCTGCGGCCATCAATGCGCCGTAATGGGGATGAAGTGCCAGAGCCTCAAGCGACTTGTTTTTGCTGCGGTAATTGCCTGCATCTCTCAATCGTTTTGGCAGCGCATACTCTCTGATGCGTTGACCATCGAGGTCAAAAAGCCCGAGTCTTGGCTCCCCTTCAAAAGAGATCAGCAAGCCTCCCTTTGAACCCATACAGAGCCCCTCGCTGTCCCTGTTCCACTTCCTAAACTTTTTTCCCTTCTCTCTGGTGATACGGGTTGCGCCTATGGGCTTTAAATGATCGATCTTGTCAGAGAATATCGCATAAAAGGTAAAAAGCTTTCCCTCGTCACTGATCATAAAAAGCTTTTTTTCTTTCGGATCATAGGTCAGATCTGACAGCTCCGAAAATCCCAGTTCGCCGATCTGCTTATAGGAGAGGTATTTTTGATCCAATATCCTGACCCCCCGAAGCTGGCCGCTTTTGGAACGGGGAACAATATCAACCGTACGTATCCCCGCATGAAGCACGGAAAGAAGAAGGAGAAAAAAAGCAGCCAGCTTCATCTTGTTTCTGATTTTTCAGGGAAAAAGTAGACCATGATCAACAGCCAGACAATACCGATATCGATGGCCACATCCGCATAGTTGAACACAGCGAACTCAAACCCGCAGTGCCATGCGACATAATCCACTACTCCACCATGCACAAAACGGTCATAGAGATTCCCAAGCGCACCGCCGATGATTAAACCGACAGGAAAAGCGTAGCGCCTGATATACCCCTCTTTGACCACATAAGCGAATATCCCCGCGATCAATGCAGCCTGTACCCACTTCAGATAGGGGCCAAGGAAGGCGAAGAGGGAAAATGCCACGCCCTTGTTATAGCACAGTTCTAGATCGATACAGGTGCCTGCACGGTAATACCCTTCGATAAAAATCGACTTTATCCCCTGGTCAATAACAAAGGTACCGACAGCAGCCAGCAGAAAAATAAAAATACTACGCATCAGGCCAACGCTCTCTTGAAGAATGCTACACACTCTTCCATCGTCTCCTCAAGCACCTTTTCATCTTTCCCTTCAAGCAGGAGACGAATCTTGTTTTCAGTACCGGAGTATCTGAAGAGATGCCGCATTCCCAGCTTCTCTACCTTCTCTTGGAGCTCAAACAACCCCTCTATCTCATCAAAATCCCTTTTTTCGTCGACAAGAAGGTTGACCAGCATCTGCGGATAGGATTCATAGGGGTTGAATGCTTCGCTCGCTTTCTTCTCTTCACTGACCAGGTACGCCAACGCCTGAAGCGCACTGGAGAGCCCGTCGCCTGTCTTTGCATAGTCAGAAAAGATGATATGCCCGCTCTGCTCCCCTCCGAAGTTCATACCGTATGCCATCATCATCTCTACCACATGCTTGTCCCCTACCGCAGAACGGTGCAGGGTGAGATTATGTGACTGAAGATACTCATCCAGGCCCTTGTTGCTCATCACTGTGGCAACCATCCCGCCACCCTTGAGCTCTCCCTGTCTGTCCAGATGTACAGCGAGTGCCGCCATGAGCTTGTCTCCGTCAACAACCTCTCCCCTCTCATCGACCACAACAAGCCTGTCCGCATCTCCATCCAATGCGATACCGATATCTGCGCGATACTCCCGTACGGCTTTAGCTAGGACCTCGGGATGCATCGCTCCGCAGCTCTCATTGATATTGAACCCGTCCGGCTCATCCCCGATCACGACAACGTCTGCACCCAGTTCCTGAAGAATCGTCGGACCGACCACATAACCAGCCCCGTTCGCACAGTCAATGACGATACGTTTGCCTGCCAGAGTCAAATGTGTCGGAAAAGAGTTTTTGATATGCACGATATAGCGTCCGATCACATCATCGATACGTTTTGATTTGCCGATCAACTTATCCGTCGCCTGGGAAGCAGCGATCAACTCACTGTTGTTATAGATCTTTTCGATCTCCTCCTCTTTGTCCCGGTTGAGCTTGTTACCTTCACAGTCAAAAAATTTGATACCATTGTCATAGTAGGGGTTGTGGCTGGCAGAGATCATGATCCCCGCATCACAACGCATACTCTCTGTCAAAAATGCGATAGCCGGTGTCGGCATCGGACCTATCTGGATCACGTCAAAACCGACCGCAGTGAGTCCGGATACGATCGCATTTTCGATCATATAGCCACTACGTCTGGTATCTTTTCCTACCAGTATTTTTTTTGTTTTGGCAAACTGTTTAAAATAGATCCCTGTTGCCATCGCCAGACGCATTGATGCCTCCGCCGTTACCTTTTTACCTGCTTTCCCGCGAACCCCGTCAGTACCAAAAAGTGTCAAGATTTATCCTTCCTAGAGAATTTTTGTGATATTTTACCCAAATAGCATAAACAATTCACAAATGAACAGTTGTTCACTTTAATATTAATTTAAGTTTAAAATGATACTATTCGCACAATATTTATAAGAAGGATCATTATGGCACACCATAAATCAGCACAAAAACGTATCATCCAGACTGCAAAAAGAGCAGAAAGAAACAGATACTACAGAACAAGAATCAAAAACATCACTAAGTCAGTGGAGAGCGCGGCAGAAGCATCAGATAAGGCAGCTGCAACAGAGGCGCTTAAAGTAGCGAACAAGCAGATCCACTCAATGGTCAGCAAAGGTTTCATTAAAAAGACAACTGCTGCAAGAAAAGTAAGCCGTCTTCACAAGATGGTAAACGCTATCGAAGCATAAATTACGCTTCACTCTTTCTATACTGATCAGATACTCCTTCCTGGAGTACTGACAATTCCAACACAAAGAACACCCTATGTTCAAAGAAAAACTTCAACCATTTATTGACAGACATAAAGAGATATCCAAACAATTAAGCGCGCCTGATATTGCAAGCGATATCAACAAAATGACCGAATTGAGCAAAGAACAGGCGGGGTTAAATGAGCTGGTAGAGAAGGCGGAACTTTATATTCAGACAGCTGAAGCGATAGAAGAGAACAAGGAGCTGCTTGGAGACCCTGAGCTTGGAGAGCTTGCGAAAGAAGAGCTTTCGGAACTTGAGCCTATGCTTCCAAAACTTGAAGAAGAGATCAAAGTTCTGATGATCCCAAAAGACAAGAACGATAACAAAAATATCTATCTCGAACTCCGCGCAGGTGCGGGAGGTGATGAGAGTGCACTCTTTGTTGCCGATGTCTTCAAAATGTACACCCGCTACGCAGAACTTACTGGCTGGAGAGTTGAGATCGTCAGTTCGAGTGACGGGACGGCCGGAGGGTACAAAGAACTGATTGCCCTGATCAAGGGTGACGGGGTCTACTCCAAACTCAAGTACGAAGCGGGTACGCACCGTGTTCAGCGTGTACCGGAGACCGAAACTCAGGGGCGTGTGCATACTTCAGCGATCACTGTAGCGGTCATCCCAGAAGTGGATGATGTCGAAGTGGATATCAAGCCCAATGAGATCAAGATGGATGTCTACCGCTCCAGCGGATGCGGCGGACAATCAGTCAACACCACAGACTCGGCCGTACGCCTTACTCACATCCCTACAGGGATCGTCGTTGCGATCCAGGATGAGAAGTCCCAGCATAAAAACAGGGACAAGGCAATGAAGATCCTCAAGGCAAGGGTTTATGAAGCAGAGCTTCAAAAACAGCTGGATGAGACATCCTCTCAGCGTAAACTGCAGGTAGGTTCAGGAGACCGTTCCGAGAAGATCAGAACCTATAATTATCCTCAGAACAGAATCACCGATCACCGTATCGGCCTCACGATCTATGCACTTGAGGATGTGATGAACAATGGCAAACTCAGCCTGATTATCGATCCGCTGATTGCGCATGCCCAGATTGAGGCGATCAAAGAGGCAGGCCTCTAAACCCCCTCGTCTCTCTTTGCCTCCCCCCTTTCTCTTTTAAACCAATTCTCTCTATAATATCATAAACCAATACAAGAGTAATACCATGAAAAAGTTTGAACCGCTATTCCACGAAGACAACCTCAAAGCGATCATCAACTCAGCCTTCGATATGGATCTTCCTGTCAGCGGGGGATGGGGATACACCAGGGAAGAGGCGACCATTATCCATCACCTCGACAATATCCCCCTGACCCAGTTTGAGCACACCTTTGCCTCCATGCGTGCCTATGGCGAGATGAATATGTCACTTCCGGAAGATCAAAGGTATGGGAGTATCAACGTCAATGAACGCCAGAGAGAGCAGATTGGTCTGGAGGGCAAAACCTACGATAAAGTTACCTACGAAATCAGCGCAATGAAAGAAGATGTCTACGCGGCATTGATCGATGAATACAAAGAGGGTTACGGTAAGATGGAGTTTGATATGGATGATCACTTTCGAAGGAGAAAAGAGAGTACCCTGAAAAGAGAGGTGATACACTGGTTTGATATCACGGAGATAGTATAGATATAAAACAGCTGCCTTAAAAGCAGCTCTGTCATATCTAACGCATCTCAACTGACCGGAAGGTCAGAGAGAATATATCTGATTAAAGACCTTTGATCTCTTTAGACTCAGTGACTGTTTTCCCGGAAAGGTCAGTCCAAGTCATCTCAAGCATATCACCTGCTTTCAAACCTTCTGCACTGAAGTCAAATTTGATCAGTGGGTTTTTTGAGAGGAACTGGCTTGTTGACATGTCAAGCACTACTTTTCCACCTGCTTTTGCAGTAATATGTGTAATAAAGTTTGCTTCCGTGCCTTTTGCTTTTGCTTGATCGTATGTAAGCATATCATGCTTCATCATTACTTTACATTTTACAATGCCATTTCTTGCACTTGCTTTGATTTTCATATTTGCCATAGGTTTTCCTTTATTCTATTTCTACGCTAATTCTACTGACTTTTACTCTACGTTAAGCGGGTGAAGATTAACCTTCACATCCACCAAGCGCAACTTCTAGTGACTGCTTACCAAGGTAGAATTTACCGTCTTTGCCTTCTACGATCGCAGTGATAGTACCTGATGCTTTCATTTTGATCTGAATAGAGTAGTCGACAATCCCGCCTTCACTAAGGTCAAACACAGCTACTGTCGCTTCAGGGTTCGCATCCTGGAATACCGCTACAGTCTTCGCAGGGATATCAGATTTGATTTTTACCGGTACAGCACCACCGTTTGAAGCAACTTTTGGAGCCTGTACAGTCACACCCTCTTCTACTGGTGTGATCTTTCCGTAGAGTGCCTCTATTGCAGCGTCTACTTTCTGTGCAGTCCATGTATCAGGTTTCTCTGCTCTAAAATCTTTCGCATTCAATATTGCTGGCAAAACTGCAGCAGCAGTCAAACCTAAACCTAAAAATTTTCTTCTTTCCATTTGAATTCCTTTCATTCATTCTACAAGCCAGGATGGCCTGCATCCTGGCTAATATTACTGACTAATTGTGAAGTAATAGTGAAAGTGCACTATTACTTGCTCTGGCTTATCATATACTCTACGATCTCTTTGATCTTATCATCAGACAATGCAGTACCGCCTTTTGGAGGCATAGCATTGATACCGTGGATCGCATTATGGTATACCTGATCGATACCTTTTTCCATCACTGATGCCCAGGCTTTCTTATCGCCTACAGCAGGTGCGCCCATTGCATCTGTCGCATGGCAAACCGCACAGCTTGCTTCATACTCTTTCTTCCCAGCAACCTCTTCGCCTGTTTTCGCTGGCATAGATTTCTCTGTGACAAGCGGCGGATCATAATCACTGATTCCAACGCCCTGGATTCTTGCAATTTCAGGCTCACCATCAAAACAGTTCTTCATACATCTTGTACCGTTACCGTAGTTACTGAAGTCATTATAGTATTTACGGACATCCTCTAGCGCATGCTCGCCATCGATATTGGGCTCGAACCCATCTTCGTTTGGCATTTTTATCTTCAGGAACTTCTCTCTGTCAAGCACATACTCATCCTCGACCAATTCACCGTCGATTTCCATTTCGTTGAGCATAAGAATATATGCAGTAACCGCATATACCTCGTCATCTGTGAGACTGAGCGGTGCTGGATGCGGCATACCTGTTTTAATGTACCACCATAGCGTACTTGCTTTTGGCCAGTAAGATCCGAATACACGGTTAGGTGAATCTACAGTCTCATCTATTCTCTGGTTTTTCAGTGTCGCGACGTTTTTATAAGCGTTGCCTTTTGCAAGTGCCGGGTATCCTGCACCACCTGCACCAAAGTCGAAGTGACATGATGCACACTTCTCTTCATAGATCTCATCACCCTCTTCTACAGAACCGCTTCCTTCAGGAAGGCCTGTACCATCAGGCATGACATCGATATCCCAGGCTTTGATCTCATTCTCGGTAGGTTTTCTACCAAATGTGAATCCGCCTTTGCCGTGTGCCTCTTCATTGATATGGTAAGCAGAAGTTTTTCCTTTTACCACAGGATACGTAGCACCACCGTCAATGACATTCTTACCGTTTTCATAAGTACGGGAAGTGGTTGTATCTCCCGCCACAGCAGCAGATGCAGCAATCGAGACAACCACCCCTGCTGTTAGTAATAATTTATGATAAGACTTGAACATTGTTCACCTCTCCTTTCGCTGTAACTTCCCAAGTATGTATAGCATTTCTATGATATACCGACTCAATTCCCATAACCGCTCTTTCTTCTTTAACAGTTGGCTGGATATGCCCTGCATCATCTCTTGCGCGGCTACCGAGAATAAGCGGCTTACCTTCATATCTGTACATGAAACTGAATCTTGTCCATGCTTTAGGCAACACCAATCCTTTGAGGCTGGCTTCTGCCCAGTTCTTACCACCGTCAAATGTGATATCTACACCTTCAACAGTACCATGACCACTCCATGCCAATCCTTCGATCTCGACCAGGTCACCTTTTTTAAGGTCTTTCCAGTCATACTCAGGACACGGGTAGGTGATGACAGAGTTCACTTCATTCGCATAGAAGTGCTGGATCGCTTTTCCGCTCGGTTTCAATGCAGTATATTTCGCTGTCTCTTCTTTCGCATAGAAAGGCTCATCAGCAAACTCAAGTCTACAGAGCCATTTTACACACAGGTTACCTTCCCAGCCCGGAACAAGCAGTCTGATCGGGTATCCCTGTTCAGGACGCAGTGCTTCACCGTTCTGAGCCCATACAACCATTGCATCATCAAGCACTTTGTCGATCGGTACGGTTCTACCCATGTGTGAGTTATCCGCACCTTCAGCCAGCATCCATCTTGCATTCGGCTTCAAGCCAAGATCTTTAAGGATATCTTTGATGTAGACACCGGTCCACTCAGCACAGCTCATCATACCTTTTGCAAATTGGATTGACGGGAACTGCGGGTTTCTCCACTCCGGACCACCGTTCGCCGGACACTCGATAAAGTGGATTCTGCTCACGCTTGGGTATTTTTTCAGCTCATCCATAGTAAGCACGAGCGGTTTCTCCACAAGTCCATGGATCATCAGACGGTGCTCGTTTGGATCGATCTCCGCTGTACCGCCGTGGCTACGGCTGAAGAAGAGCCCGTTCGGCGTGATAATACCGCTAAGCTCGTGGATCGGACACATTGCGATCGAAGCATAATAGTTTCCTGAAGAAAGTAACTCGGTATTTCTTCTTGTCACATTGTGCTCATACGGAGATGGTTGTCCGTATAGATTATGAGTTACCGGGTAACCGAATGTTGTACCCCACGGTTTCTCTTCAACGATCGCGGGATCATCTTTTGTATTAGATGCGTTGATTTTTACCGGCGCCATGACACTTGCTGCTGCAAGGGCACTTACTGAATACGCCGCAGTCTTCCTAAAAAAGTCTCTTCTCTCTGACTGAATTTCAGTTTGAGAAGCATTACTTATCTTAGTCATATAACCTCCTTATAGTAGTTAACAGTACTCATTTTTTGTTTATATAATAGAATCACTATTGCCACCGATTGTATTAGAAATTAAATTAAAATGTCAAGAATTTTTATAAAGATTTGGCTATATAGGGTAATATCACTCAAAATTCTACAAAATTTGTCCTAAATGAAATTTTAATCAATAAAATATCTTGTTTTAATCAGTAAAATAGATTACTATTATGAGTACATGTTATATTTTTCTTTTTTTTTACTTATTTTTTGCGGCGGATTATATCACATTTATCTCAAATATACTCATCAATTATGTTAAAATACATTTATAATACTTTTCAAAACAGGATAAATATGGAAGCAACCAAAGCAGGAAAAGTGATCGCTTTGTATATCACTACAACTGAAAGTAAAGAATCGATTCCGAAAGATGAACTGCAGGTCGATGAAAAAGGTATTTTGCTCGATAAACACTATGACAAAGATATTGACCGTTCTATCCTTGTCACCTCCCTGGACAGTTATGTACTGGTAAAAGATCATGGCATAGAGATTCCGCAAAGTGCATTGGGAGAGAATCTTCTGATAGATTATAACCCTTATGCGCTCCCTGCCGGGACACAGATGCAGATTGGCAGCGCCGTTATTGAGATCAGTCAGGACTGTACAATGTGCAAGCACCTCTCCTCGATTGACAAAAGAGTGCCGAAGCTGCTGAAGAATGACAGAGGAATTTTTGTAAAAGTGGTGAAACCGGGTTTGATAAAAAAGGATGATGAGATATTCGTTCTGGGATGAGTCTGACTCTGTTTTTTAGGGAAGAAATAGGCGTAAAGAGTGTTATAGATTCGGTACGACCGAATCTATAAGCAAAATTATTTTTTGATCTTATCCAGGATAATTTCAAATCTTTTTTGTGCATCAAGCAAAACATCGATCGATGGTTGATCATTGATATTCAGTGCATCGATCCACTTGTGAACATTCGGGAATGCCACATGGATAGTTTTCTCACCTTTCTTCTGGTACATATATGCTGAACATGGGGCAAATGCACCCGCTTCAGGGTGAAGTTTCGAAACTTCATAGATCACGGCAATTTTACATATCGAGTAGACATCATAGAAGTAGTAATCATCTACATCATTCTCTTCAAATTCATAGTTCAGGTCAGTAAATCCTGCCATAACAAATCCGTGCGGTGCAAGCTCACCTTCAAATCCCATCTGGTAGTTGTCTTTTGACTCTTCCCAGTCATCACCGTCCTGCTGGAATGTTGTACGTGTGATAAAGTCACGCTTTTCCATTTTCATCTCATACGGAAGTGTGATCCACTTACCGTTAGGCATAGCAGCCTTAAGCGCCTCTTCCACTTTTTTGCCGTAAGCAATGATATGCTCGTTATCTTCAGGCACGCCCATGATTCTCGCCATTGCATGCGGAGCGATGGAAGAGACAGAGATCGTATTGTCACCTTTTTTTGTCCAGATTGACATACTCATCGGTGTAAAGAGCCCGATCTCAGGGTACTCGCTTGCCAATGCAATCGCTGTGTCTTTTCTAAATACTACCGCAAGGTTGTAAAAGTCAAAAGAGGTATCATTGAAGTCTCTCAAATAGGGTGCATTCATATCATTGTTCGCTGCGATCACAAACCCTGTTTTTTGAAATGCCTCTTCTATCGTAGTCGAAGTGATCTTTTTATCAGCATTATCCGATACAAAGACTCTCACATCATGTTTTGCCGTATTTGCTGCCATCAATCCTGCTGTCAGGAGGAGCATAGCCGCAAAGAGTTTTGCCATACGTTTCATAGTATTCCTTTTTCTTTTTGTGTATTATAACTCAAATCTTTTAATCCACAAAACTATTTTCTATCATTGTAAATATAAAAGATAAAAGTATAGAAATTGTGAAAAAAAGAATCGGGTTGGTTTCAACAAAGGGAGGAGATCCCCTTTGTTTGAGTGAAATTAGAATCTGTATCTGATGTAGAATCTAATATCTTGTGCGGCTTCAACAATTTGATCAGCCATACCAATTGCCTGGTAAGCCATAGCAGCATTAGGATCTACCTCTGGATCAGCGCCAGGATTATCCGCTAGATATTGTTCACCCCATGCAGCATTTGCTTTGACCGTATCAATTTTCATTGGTGTACCGCTATAGTTACCGAAGAATCCATTACTTCCTGTATAGTCGTAATCAATTTTTGTATATCTTAGTTGCGCACTCAATGCATCTGTCAACTGATATGTAAAGTATGCCTCTAAAGCATCACCACGCGCTGCAATTTTTGAACCGATCATCGTATCTTCAGCATAGGTAAACGGTCTCCAGTATTCACTACCATGGTTATACTCTAGTCCCAACTTACCATCTTCTATTACAGGAAGCTGTGCACCAAGCCAGTATGATGTACCAGTCTCACTATCCATTGACCCCAACATTGCAACATCCGGGTGGGTTTTACTGTAAGCAATTGAAGCAAATACTTTTGTATCCGCGAGGAATCCGTCATCAGCTAGACCATCAACAAGTACAGAGAATGCACCACCTTCCATATCACCATACTGATTAAATCCAGTAGGGTCATTTCCTGGTATTGGCATCATAGGATGTTCCATACCTGGAAGGTCATACGCTCTATACCATGTAGCTTTAGTGATAAACTGTCCATCATTGTATGGTTCAAAAATAAATCCGGCCAATTTAATGTCTTCAAGTTGATTATCATCATTTGCATATTGAGTAGGTGTTAGCATTGGATATGCATTCGTCGACCCCTGTCCCATACAAAGTTTGATACTCATTCCAGAAATACCTGTAACACCAGAAAGATCAAGTTTTGAACTTAAACCATCAAATTCAACGTTGATCACGTGTCCAAGCGGGGATTGATCTGGATCATCATCTCTTAGGTTAGCCAGAAAACCGTTTGTAGATGGTCTTCTACCCAGAGAGAATGTCCATGGCATACCTGTGCCGAAGGCATCATCTCCAAGGTAGAGCCAGTACGCTTGTCTCACTTTGAGTGAATTATCAGTCAATGCTTCATTCCCAGTCCAATCAAATGCGCCGCCCATACTCATTGTACGGCTATACCCATCAACCATTGGATCATAAAAATCAGCACCAAAAGCTTTATTCATAGAGAGCTGACCTTTAAAGATATTTTTGCTATCTGCAGCATACTCCATATTAAGCCATAGTCTCAATGACATAAGATCATTTTTGCTATATTCATTGCCACTTGCCATATCATAATTGATATTGTCAATAGCAGTTCTTACATCCGCACCCCACTTGATGTTATCACCAGCATCATGCGCTTTAACCTCATTAAGTGTACTCTTCTGTTTTTTAAGATCTTTCTTTACTTTTGCAAGCTCTGCCTCTAGTTCACTAATCCTGTCATTGACTGAACTCGCGTTTACGCTTGTCAATGCCATCGCAGTCACAAGTGAAGCCGTTAAAATTTTTTTCATGTTTACTCCTTAATTCTATTTGTCCAAAACATGTAGCCCAGATCTTATGACAGAGTGACTAAGTGTAGACTTAAAAAAATAAAGTTTTTTAAAAAAATTATATATCTTTATATAAGGTTATAAAAATTATATTTATAGACAAAGATGAGAAGGAAAAATAAGCATAAACGTTCTTTTGAGAGGATGTTACGCACAAAATAACTCATAATGATTGTATATTTTACTTATGATTAATTGGGAGAAATTAGAAATGATATAAGAAGAATCATAGTGATCATTTGTTAAAGGAGATAGGCTCTTCTGTAACAAGAAAAATTTTCATCTTATTTATACCCAGAAGTCCTCGAAGTATTCATAGCAGAAGTCGAAGAGCCTAAATACAAGGGAAAAAGGAAGGAAGTAAGGCTCTTCTGTAAAAGGGAGCCGGGGGAAGAGTCAAACAAGGAGATTTACATTTTTGAACAAGGAGTAAATGAAACTCTTCCAAGGTTGGCTGCCTTTTCTAAGTCCATTATAAACGATGGG
>DSDW01000058.1 GCA_011048515.1 Campylobacterota bacterium
ATGTTTTTCGGCATGCGACTCAAACCATTCTCTATATGTCATATGCTACCCCTTTCCTATCAGATAGATCCAGAGCAGCCCGATATACTCATGTATGGCTCTTTCTGTTTTTTGCAGATGCTTCGCATGGAAGAGCGACCAGAGACTATCTTCACCCCTATCATTGAAGTCTGCCGGTGCAGGAATGGGAGAGAGCCCCTCCTGCTGAAAAAGGAGTATGCTTCTTGGCATATGATACGCTGAAGTGACAAGCAAAAAGGGTCTATCCCCTACCCGCTCTTTCATCCTCTCCGCCTCCTCTTTGGTATCCTTCACATCCTCCTGCATCATGATATCCTCAGCCCTTACCCCCGCTTCTCTCAATAGCTGTGATGTTTTATAGGCATCAGAAAGCCTGTCATGCATCGAGTACCCGGACGTGACGATCCTGGCACCTTCGATCTTCCTGTAGAGCCGTACCGCTTCCCAGGCACGCCTCTCCTTGTCCCCGCCCAGAAGCAAAATATACTTCACCTCTGCCGGGATACTCCTGATCTTCTCATACCGGGATTCCAAAGGCAGCAGCAAAAGGCTGCTCACATGCGCATGCGTTACCACACCAAACCATATAATGGTTCCCAGTAAAAACTGTTTCGCCCTTCTGTACTTGCCATGATGAAGGAGCCACAGGGCGATGAGAAGCATCATGATACCCAGCGGCATAGGCATCAGGAGCCAGGCTATGATCTTTTTGATGATAAACACTATGCCTATCTCCATCCCTACACTCCCCTCACGGCAAGATACGCTGCTGCCGCAAAAAAGATCAAAAGCCCCGCTGCCCATACTTTTTTATCCGATCTTCTGCATAAAGTCTCCAGTGTTTTCTCCTGAAGTTTATCATAGATCGTTGCCAGTGCTTCTGCTTTTGCCCTGACAGAGTATTTTATCGGAGCGAAATTCGCTTTTTCAAAGTTTTCCGCCTCCTCTTCGCCGGAAAGGATCGCCTGATCATTCACTCCATTGCGTTCAAAGAACCGGTACATTTTTGGATAGATGCGGCAATGGCGTTGCATTGTTCCAAATATCTTATCGGGCAGATTGATGGTGGAGGTAAATTCGGGTGCCGGTGCGTGCCATAACATTTCATAGCGCTCTTTTAGTACCTCAAAGCCATACTCTACGCTATGCATATGCCAGTGTATCCAGAGCGCACCGGGATGATCGGAGACAAACGCAAAAAATTCCTTCAGAAGGGCGGCTTCAAGTTCCTGAGAACTACTTTGAGTACCAAGGTTTTTTTGTGCATCTTCCATAGAAAAAGTGACCGCCTTTTTCGTCTCGGTATCGCATACACCGATCACCGTGACATAAGAGGTGCGCTGGGGGATCAGGCTCGCACAGGCATAGTGTATCGTGAACCGTTTTGGCATCGTCATGACCGTTGAAAGCTTTTGATGATAAGAAAGATGACAAGAACTTCGATGGCGATCAGTATAAAATGGAGATGGTAGACCTGCGGCTGGTTCTCAACAATGCCGAATTGATCAAGCAGACGATAAAAGAGATACGAACCGGCCATCCCCGACAGATACCCCATCTGTTTTGCCGTATCCAGCCGTGTCAAGAGTCTCTCTTCACCCATCAGAAGCGTCTCCACGCGCACCAGATAGCTGCCGAAGACAAAAGTCGCCTGATATCCGATATAGACGATCAGTGCAGTCTGGTAGGTATAGGGATGGAGCAGAAAGTAGCACATGACCAGCAGCAGTACGATCTCTACAAACAGAGAGATCCGAAAGAACCACTGCGCATTCAGGATATGTACATAGAGCCTGGCAACAAGCAGCATCCCCACCGCAAGCGCCACACCCCCCAGGGAATAGACCGAAGGTTCAAGGGGTGTATAGATCGTAAAGATCGCCCCCACGCTCAACCCAAGAAGCAGGGAGTTGAAAAACTTATATCTGATAAACCATTGCGGGATAAGTTTTAACATAAGTGATTATAACCTATTTGTGTGGAGAGATGAATCCCAAAAGGGATTTCACCTAAAAGCTGTATCTGATTTTGGCGTATACAGCTCTGCCTTCAGTCGCATAGCCGTAAACAGACTGGTACTCTTTGTCAAAGATATTTTTTGCATTGAGTATCAGTTTGATCTCTTCGGTCAGCTCTCTGGAGTAGTTCAGGTTCCATAAAGTGTAATTCCCGGTGTTTTCTCCAAACTCTTCTCTATCCCCGATATACTGTGCTGTTACTCCATAACTGCTGGAGTCAGTATAGTAGTCTGCAGAGAGGTTCAGTGTATCTTTTGGGCGTCTTGGCAGATCACTTCCATCCTCTTTTATCGCTTCAAAAAGATGCGTGTAATTTGCCGTAAGGTTAAGGTTTATTGTCTCAAACTTATATTTACTTTCTACTTCCAACCCTCTGAACTTGGATACTCCATCGATATTATAATACCCATAGTTCATCATATCATAGTCGATGCTATCCTCTACTTCATTGTCAAAATAGGTCACAGATAACAGCTCTTTATAGTATGCTGAAAATTCATATCCTTTGGTAAACGCCGGTTTCAGCTCATTGCCGAATACCACGTTGGCCAGTTGATAAGTGCTTGGTGCATCATAAGAGGTATAGTAGTTCGCCCCTGCACCAAACCCGGGTAACATTTGACATGTATGTTTCACTCCGGCCTTAAAGGTCACCTTGTTCTCAAACTGGTCAAAGTTATCATATCTGATATTTGTCTCGATAAGTGTATCTGTGAGCACTCTGTATAGGTTCGATAGATAGACCGCTTTATTGGTATAGTCTGCCTGACTCGCAGGATAGTCATTATACTGGTTGAATCCGTCAATATCTTTATACTCCAATCCCAGTACTGCTTTTCCTGCTGCATACTCATAACTGTTGATCATACCAAACTCTTTGAGCTTTGCTTCATAGACATTGACGCCATCACCGTAGGCTCCGGTGGTATAGTACGTTCGTTCATATTTCCCTTGACTAGCATAGAGATTTGCGCGATAATCATCAACCCTGTAATGATACTGCAGTGCTGTATTTTCCTGATCTGACTCTGCGTGGGAATAGTCGTCTTCTGCCTGACCTGCCGACCAGGAATCATCATACTCCGTCTCAGTCTTGATACGGTTGTAGCTGAGTTTCATAGCATTGTTTTCGTCAAACTGATACCCCAGTTTCAGATTGATGTTTTTATTGGTATAACCGTCTTTCTCTGCTTCTCTTGGTGCTAAAGCAGAGATACCTTCGGTATCAAGATAAGAGGCAAGCAGCTGTGCATTCAGCTTCTTATCCTTGTATCCGATATCTGCATCTATCCCTTTGGTCTTATAGGAACCGTAAAGCAGACTCAAGGAACCATGTGTCCCCTCTTTGGGTGTTTTAGTAATGATATTGATCACCCCTGCACTGGCATTTGAACCCCAGATACTACTTGCCCCCCCTTTGATGATCTCGATCTGTTGGATATTCTCTGTGGTAAGACTCTCAAGCAGTGCCGTGTTGTTGGTAGTACTTGGGTCATTGAGACGCATACCGTCCAGAAGTACCAATACTTTACCCGAATCCGCACCTCTGACAAAAAATGAGGTCTGCTGTCCAAGTCCACCGGAGTGTGTCACTGAGATGCCTGTTATCGTACTAATCGCCTGAGATACGCTCTGGTATCCGTTTTCTTCCAGCTCTTCAGCGGTAATGACTGTCACAGTTGAAGTGGTATCTTCAAGTGAATGTTCTGTTTTGTTTACTGTAGTTACCGTAATCGGTTCCAGCTCGGCTGCATTCACAGCAATAGTCATCAGCAATGATGCTGCCATAGAGAGTTTTATCGTGTTGTTCATGGTTTATCCTAATATAAAATTAATAAGTGAATATGCTAAAAAAGATGATGGATTAGGATAAGAGAAGGGGGAGAGGTCTTTCGTTCGAGCGCTTCAAAGGCATCTTTGTGGTACTGATAGTTACTGTCACGCTGCGCCAGCTTATGCAGTGTAGAATACATCGCAATCGTTGCAAGCGAAAAGTACTGTTTGGTATAGCCTCTTAAATAGTTCATGGGCGAATTTTAGCGATATAGGCTTAAAACATCAGAAGGTTAACAGCACCTTCCCTGTCTTTGAACCATCCTATTGAGGAGAATATACAAAAGCACCACATTGAGGAGAAAAAGCACCATCGGAAGCGTCTGTTCCATATCCTGTTCCAGATGCACCCCTATCATCACATAAATTGCCTGCAGGACTACCAGAAAACGGACCGTCGTTTTGGTAGAGTTACCGAAAAGCTCCTGCAGAAGATGGTGCATGTGGCACTTGTCCGCACTGAACATAGATCTTCCGTTTCTCTTTCTGCGTATCATCACGACAAAGGTATCCAGAAGAGGAACGGCAGCGATAAAAAGCACAGCGACAGCCGGAATATAGGCAAGTGATCTGATCGCCAGTACAGAGATAAGAAATCCCAGGGTCAATGATCCGCTGTCCCCCATAAAAATCTGTGCAGGATTCCAGTTGTAGATCAAAAAAGCCAGAAGTGCGGCAATAAATGCTCCGGAAAATACCATCATAAAGAGGTCATCATGGAGAGAACCGATATAAAAAAATGCACCCAGTATCACAATAGTGACAGAACCTGCCAAACCATCCAACCCGTCGATCAGGTTCAGGGCGTTGGTAAACCCCATCACAGCAAAGAGCGTAAAGGGCAGCGCCAGCCACCCAAGTGAGACAGGAAACCCAAAATAGATCCCGACAGCATCAATATAGATGCCATCCAGATAGACGACCAGCGTGGCAATTGCCAGTACGATAAATTTGGTTCTGGGGGAAGTATCCCGGTGGTCATCCAGTATCCCCACGATAAACACCATAAAAACTGCCAGAAGTATCTGCCAGTGATCTGCCAGAAGCTGAAAATAGAAGAAGGGAAGTATGATCGCAACAGCGAAGTAAAAACCGATCCCTGCACCTCTTGGGGTATGAACCTTATGCGCACTTCTGCCGTTGGGGATATCCATCAGGCCCCACTGGGGAGCATTGAAGATGACGATATGGATCAATACAAGAGAGAGTAGGAACACCCCTGCCAATGCATAGAACATAAACATTAATCTTTGAGGTATTTGATCGTAACAAACGGTGACGCGATCTTCGAAATGGTTTCAAACGGCGCCGTTAAATTGTTGGAAGCGACCCTGAACTCCTTCCATCCGTCAGGCTGCACATAGACGATATCGTTGGGTCTGAGCATCAGTTCGGAGTAGTTCATCGTGTCAAAACTTGTAAGATCCACACTTCTCATCACCAAACCGTTCTGAGGATCATTGGAAACGATAATGATGTTGTCTCTCACTGCCGAATCTTCCAGATCGCCTGCAAATGCAAGCGCTTCGAAAAGTGTCATCTTCTCCTTGTCAAGCTTCACGACACCGGGGTTTTTCACCTCTCCGAGGACATAGATCCTCTTGTTCATCACCTCTAAATAGACAGAGGGAGTTCGCAGATAGGTTTTATAAGCCTCCGTGATACGGTCAGCCGCCTGGGTCTGAGTAAGTCCTGCCACCTTGATCTTGCCGACCAGAGGCATCGTGATATATCCCGCAGCATTGACCAGGATCCCCTCGGAGTTCATCTTTTGGCCAAGATCCTGCAGTGCCACAGCAGCATTCTGTTCCGGGTTTTTGTAAAGAATAATATTTAACCTGTCTTGAGAAAGGATGCGGTATTCGATACTCTGGCTTGTCACTTTTGTCGGTTTTTTACTCTCTGCATTTTTTGTCTGCATCAGCTTGTAGTTTGAACTTTCAGAACACCCGTTCATAAATAAAAACAAACCGATTATGCCCAATATAACTTTTTTTGACATGCATCTTCCCCTTTTTTCCTTATAATTATAATTAAATAGTACACCTATCTCTCTTTATGAGAGCTTATCTTTGGCTATAAGCTTTCATTGAGAATTGTATTGTTTCTGAAAATCCCATCCATGATATCACCGTTAAGTACCTCTTCGAGTGTCTTTGCCTGCTTCATTCGATGCAGATCTGATCCCAGAAAATCTATCATCCCCGCACTGCTCAGAAATTCAGCTTTCCACTTCGCTTCTTTCCCGTAATGTCCACTGAAGGAGTTGATATTGACCTGAAAAACGATCCCTTTTGCTTTCATTGCTGTATACTCTTTTTCCAACTCTTTGATATAGCGGTATCTCTCCGGGTGCGCAAGCATCGGTTTGAACCCGGCAGCCTGGATCTCAAAGATCATTGTATCAAACTCTATAGGCTTTGAGATGTACGAGGTTTCGATAAGCAGATACTCCCCGATCGTAAGAACATCCCGGTCTCTCAGTTGCCTATAGAAGCCGTCATCGAGATAATACTCTGCGGCTGCATCGATCTCGATATCGATCTCTTCTCTTTTTGCAGCGCTTCGCAATGCCTCCAAACCCTCCCGTATGACCTTCGGCGTATTTTTGTATCCGTCAGACATAATATGCGGGGTGGTAATAACTTTTTTATATCCCAGTGTTGCCATCATCCTAAGCAAAAGAATACTCTCCTCCATATCTCTTGCCCCGTCATCGATCCCCGGGATCAGATGAGAGTGTATATCCGTGTGGAGTTGAGGGATAACCTCTCTTTCATATTTCTTTTTTTTCCTGAAAAAAGAGAATATCACTTTTGCTCTTCCTCGTAGTAGCCATATCCGTAGCCATAGCCATACCCGTAACCATACCCAGCCTCACTTTGCATATCATTGAAGACAAGACCAAGGCCCGGTACTTCATGGAGTTCGGTGATCTTTTCCAGATGCTTGATAAACACTTTTTTGGAGACATTGGCTCTGAAAACATAAAGGCTGATATCCGCATAATTCATCAACGTCCTCGCATCGGTTACCAGCCCGATAGGAGGCGTATCCAGAATGATGACATCATAGACCTCTTTGAGCTTCTCAAGAACTTTTCCCATCATCTGCCCCTGGATCAGTTCGCTTGGGTTAGGCGGTATCGGGCCCGAGGTGATAACATCCAGGTTTTCATACTGAGTGTGCTGGATCACATCCTTCAGCATCGCCCGTCCTGCCAAGAGTGAACTCAGCCCTTTCCCAGGCTCGATACCGAACCTTTCATGCAGCGTAGGCTTTCTCATATCCAGGTTCAGGATAATCGTCTTCTTGCCTGCCATACTCATAATGGCACCCAGGTTGATACTTACAGTGGTTTTCCCCTCACCGCTGATCGTAGAGGTAGTGGCGATCATCAGGCTCTCTTTTTCATAGGCCATAAACTGCAGGTTGGTTCTGAGGTTCCGGAACGCTTCAGAAGCACCTGACTTTGGTGAACTGAATACCTTGATCTCTCCCGCTTTGCCCTCTTTGATATGGGGGATATTTCCCAGCAACGGGAGAGAGGTTCTCTTGGTGATCTCCTCCTCCTCTTTGATACGGTCATCCAGGAATTCTCTCATAAATGCGACAGCCACACCCACGATCATACCGAGTATCAGACCGACCAGTACGATCAGTTTTCTTTTGGGTTTGATCGGAGCAACCGGATAGAGTGCATGGTCTATCACCCTGTTGTTGCTCACTGTTGCCGCCTTGATCATCTCGGTTTCGGAACGTTTTTCCAAAAGATAGGAGTAGATCTTCTCATTGACCACAAACTTGCGCTGTAACTGTCCGAACATTCTCTCATCCGCCGGAAGCTGTTCCAGTGTCGCTCTATACTTCGAAATAGAGTGCTCAAGCAGTTCTCTTTTCTCCTTTGTACTTTGCATAAGGTTTTTTATCGTAGAAGTGATCCCTTTTTTCAGTTCAGCGATCATCTTCGTAAGCTTAACCACTTCAGGATACATTTCTGTATAGTCTTCACGCAACAGTTTCTTTTCGATAATTGAATCTTGAAGTTTTTTGATCATAGCAGAAAGACTTGGATCACTCAAACTCAGGTTGGCAACGGAAATGTTCTCCAGTCCCTGACCCGTTTTTATCTGTCCATAAAGGGTGTTGAGCAGCTCTTCCTGTATCCCGATCACTGAGAGTTGGCTTTCATAATCACTGATCTGTTCAATCGTCTTTTGTGCCTTGGCACTCAGCTCGACGGTTTGGGAACTTCTTTTGAACTCTTCAAGCTTCAATGCAGAACTCTTGAGGTTTTCTGTAATATACTTCAGCTGTTCTTCGATAAATTCCAGTTTTCTCTCCGCTTCCTGCGTTTTGTTTTCAATATTTTGGCGGATATATGCCCTTGCCAAGGCATCTGCGAACTCCTGAGCACGCAACGCTACATTGTCCTCATAGGAGATCTGCAGGATGTTGGAGTACTTGGAGAGCTGCTGTACACTGACACCGCCCCGTGCGATCAATCCGCTCTCTTTGGGATCATAGACAACAAAACGGTATTTGCTCTCAGTTGCTTCTTTTGTTCGTACGATGTTAAGATGAAAATGCTCAGTGCTTACCTCTTTTCCATACTCATGGACCTCATCGTAGCTCCACTCTGCACCATTCTCATCCAACGCCTCTTCAACAACCAATCGGTAGGACTTTTCATCCACAGGGTAGAAGTCAAAAGAGATGCCGTAACCTCTCAGCATCCCTACCTGGAACGGGCTTGCTTTATAGAGCTCCACCTCTTTAAATCTTCGTGTCGTGTAGTAACGGTGGGTGACATCCACTTCCTCAGCAGCTTTTTGTGAGAGAAATCTTGACCTGATGATCTCGATCTCGGTCTCAGCATTGGCCGCATCACCGGACATCGCCATACTGAGCATATCCTGTCTTGCTGCATATCCATATCTTTCTATTCCTACTTCAACGGTTGCTGATGCTTGATAGACATTCGGTTTAAAATAGGCGATATAACTGCTTATAATCCCTGCCAGAAGTACAAAAAGAATGATCATCATTTTGTAACGGTAGATCGTGGAAAAGATCTCCCTGATATCGATCTCGTCCTCTTCTACACGATGTAAGTTACTGGTCATTATTCCCCCTGATAGTTATATGGTCGTCTATACTCTGTTTTTCTCAGTATCTCTGTATAAAACTATAATTTAGATCTATACACAAACACGATATACTAAATAAAAGAGGGTAAACCTCTTTTATTTTTAAAAATTATACATTACACCGACAGTCACAGAATCTACATTGATTTCCGTTACACTACCTGCATAGATACCGTCAAAGTCATTCGCCAGGAATTTATAGTCTGCAAAGAGATCAAAGTTTTCATTGATCATATACGATAGACCCAATCCCCACTGGAAACCGCTCTCATCCATATCCGTGATGACACCGTCTACACCATCAAGCTGTACGTTTCCATATCCAAGTAATCCGTAGATCGTCACATTTTCAGTCACAGGATATTTAGGCTTGGCAAAGATACTCCATCCGTCCATCTCCACTGCATCTTCATACGCAATTGAAGTAGTATATCTAGCCTCAACTGCAAAGTGGCGATGGAATTCATAACCGACAAGAAAATCAAGATTAGCAAGTCTGTCCTGCCCATATTCTTCACCAAAGAAGTCTAGACTCGCATGCGTATCTCTCGCGCTCACAGCTGCAACTCCAAGTCCTGCATAGAAGTTGTTCTCACTCACTTCCTCCTCAACTGTCGGAACATTCACGATCGGTTCAACCTCCACTAAATCTCCGCCGGCCATCAATAGACCACTTGTAGCAACTAACGCAAAAGGCAATAACAACTTTTTCATTTGACACTTCTCCTTTTTTTAATTTATCTCAAATAATATCAAAAAATAAATAGTATTTAGATGAACTCAATTTACCTTAAGCCTAAAAAACTCAAGGTACCACTCCACAAACCTGTCAATCCCCTCCTGTATCGGTGTTTCCGGTTTATACCCGAGATCCTCCACCAGGTCATCCACATTGGCATAGGTCGCAGGTACATCGCCCGGCTGGATCGGCAGCATATTCTTCTCTATCGATTTCCCCAGCTTCTTTTCGATAGCGGTGATAAAATCCATCAATTTTACAGGATTCTGATTACCGATATTGTAGATCTTGTAGGGTGCCGAAGAGGTAGAGGCACGTCCGGTCTTACCATTCCATCCCTTATCAGGCTGTGCCGGGTTGTCGATCACGCGGATCACCCCTTCTACGATATCATCGATATAAGTGAAGTCCCTGAGCATCTCGCCATAGTTGAAGACATCGATGCTTTTCCCTTCCAGTGCCGCTTTCACAAACAGAAAAAGCGCCATGTCCGGTCTTCCCCAGGGACCATAAACAGTGAAAAAACGCAGTCCGGTCGTCCGGATACCGAAGAGATGGCTGTAGGTATGCGCCATCAGTTCATTGGATTTTTTGCTCGCAGCATAGAGCGAGATCGGGTGGTCCACATTGTCATCCGTGCTGAAAGGGATCTTCTCGTTCAGTCCGTAGACCGAGGAGCTTGATGCATAGGAGAGATTTTTGACATCGTTGTGACGGCAGGCTTCAAGAAGGTTCATAAAACCGACGATATTGCTCTCGATATAGGCATCAGGATTGGTCAGGGAGTAGCGTACGCCTGCCTGCGCCGCAAGGTTGCAGACCGCATCGAACGCCTCCTCTTCAAAAAGCTTCATGATCTCATGTTTATCTTCAAGGTTGAGTCTGATAAATCTGTGGTTTGGATGTGTTGAAGAGGTCAGGAATTCTCCGTAGGAGATCTCTTCCCCCTCTTCCAGTGTTTCGATAAAACCTGCTTTTTTCAGTCTTCCGTATTTGACTCTCTGGTCATAGTAGTCATTGATCGTGTCCAGACCGACAACCTCGTCTCCCCTTTCTGCCAGCCTCTCCGCCAAAGCAGCACCTATAAACCCGGCTGTCCCGGTAACCAAAATCTTCATTGCGTCAAATCCTTAGTTTTCTCTGAATATATCTCTTGTAAATACCTTATCTTGCACATCAAGCAACTCATCGGAGAGTCTGTTGGCAACGATCACATCCGCCTCTTTTTTAAAGCTTTCAAGCTCCTTATAGACTTTGGAGTGGAAGAACTCATCCTCTTCCAGAACCGGTTCATAGACTGCCACTTTGATCCCTTTGGCTTTGATACGTTTCATGATCCCCTGTATCGCTGAGGCACGGAAATTATCGCTTCCTGACTTCATCACCAGCCTGTAGACTCCTACCACACCGTCTGTAGCACCGGTACGCTCTTTGAGCTTCGCGATGATCGAATCGGCGATAAAGTCTTTGCGCGTTGCATTGGCATCTACGATCGCCTGAATCAGGTTGTTCGGTACATCATGGTAGTTCGCCAGCAGCTGCTTGGTGTCTTTGGGCAGACAGTACCCGCCGTATCCAAAGGAGGGATTGTTGTAGTGGCTTCCTATCCTCGGGTCAAGCCCCACCCCTTCAATGATCTGTTTGCTGTCCAGCCCGTGTGCCTGCGCATAGGAGTCAAGTTCGTTGAAGTAGGCAACCCTCATCGCCAGATAGGTATTGGAAAAGAGCTTGATCGCTTCAGCTTCCGTGGAGTCTGTGAAAAGCACAGGGATCTCCTCTTTGATCGCCCCCTCTTTCAGCAGGTTTGCAAATACCTCGGCACGCTTTGAACGTTCACCCACAATGATACGTGAAGGGTAGAGGTTGTCATAAAGCGCTTTCCCCTCTCTCAGAAATTCCGGTGAAAAGAGGATATTCTCCGTACCGAATTTCTCTTTCAGACTCTTTGTATATCCCACAGGGATCGTAGACTTGATCACCATCGTTGCCTCAGGGTTGATCGCCAGGACATCAGAGATGACAGCCTCCACGCTTTTTGTGTTGAAATAGTTGGTTTCGGGGTCATAGTCGGTGGGTGTAGCGATGATCACAAAATCGGCATTTTTATATGCCTCTTCCTTATCAAGCGTGGCTTTAAAATTTAATGCTTTGGTAGAGAGGTACTCCTCGATCTCTTTGTCTTCGATCGGAGAGTGTTTTCTGTTGAGCATCTCTACTTTTTCAGGAATGATATCCAGTGCTACGACTTCATGGTGCTGTGCCAACAAAATACCGTTGGAAAGGCCTACGTATCCTGTACCTGCTATTGCGATCTTCATCCAGACTCCTCGTAAATAAGGCCATTATTATATCCAATGGTTGATTACAGGAGTGTAACACCCCCTAAAAACTCCACTTCAGGTTTAGAGAAATATCACATTTGAAGGAGGGGAAGCAGCGGTACGTATACTAGGCAAACTGCTTTGGATGCTCCAACATTTTCTGCATCTCTTTCCCACTCACGGGCCTACTGTAGTAGAAGCCCTGGATATACAAACAGTCATGTGCAAGAAGAAAATCTCTTTGTTCTTCTGTTTCAACACCCTCTGCGATCACCTCAAGCTTTAAACTCTTGGAGAGTGCAATGATCGTCTCAACGATTGACATATCATCTTTATCTGACGGGATATCCCGGACAAAAGACTGATCTATCTTCAGTTTGTGAATAGGCAAACGCTTCAGGTAAGAGAGAGAGGAGTAGCCGGTACCGAAGTCATCGATCGCCAGCCTGATACCAAGGTCACTGATCTGCTGCAGTATCCCGATGGTGTGTTCCGGGTTCTCCATGATCTGGCTTTCCGTGATCTCCAGTTCCAACCATTCAGGCTTACATTCGTTCTCAGCAAGTGTCTCTTTGAGTACAGAGATAAAATCCTTTGCCTGAAGCTGTTTGATCGAAAGGTTGAGGCTCAATACTCCGGGATCCAACCCCTGCCTATACCACCGGCTTATCTGCCGTATCCCCTCCTGCATCATCCAGCGGTCTATCTCTATGACCATCCCGTTCTCTTCCGCGATCAATATAAACTCGGAAGGGTAGAGTATCCCTTTGGTCTCATGCTTCCAGCGGATCAATCCTTCCATACCTATCAGTTTGCCTGTCATGGCATTGACCTGCGGCTGATAATAGATTTCAAAAGAGTGGTCATTCAGCGCCTGGCGGAGATCGGTAGCCAGGAGTACACGCTCAAAGGCTTTTCTGGTAAGGTCCTGCTGATAAAATACATAGGTATTTCTTCCCATCTCTTTTGCTTTGTACATCGATGCATCGGAGTTTTTCAACAACTCTTCAGCACTCTCCCCGTCATTCGGGAAGAGTGCGATTCCGATGCTGAAAGTGATGAAGTGTCTCTGCTCATTGATCGTAATGGGAGCATTGAGTATCTCCATCAGCTGCTGTACTTTACTGATGACGTTGTTGATATCTTTTACATTTTCCAAAATGGTGGTAAATTCGTCTCCTCCGAATCTTGCGACAAAGTCACCTTTTCTGAATGTTTCAGAGAGTCTACGGGCGATCACCTTGAGCACACTGTCGCCATGTGTGTGTCCAAGTGAATCATTGATCTCTTTAAAGTGGTCCATATCTATAAAAAGAAGTGCCCCCAGTCCATGATTGCGGCGGACTCTACCGATCGTACGCTCCAGCTCTTCTACAAAATAGGCACGGTTCGGCAACCCAGTAAGATCATCATGATAGGCACGGTATTCCATCATATTCTTTTGCCTGATCAGTTCCCGTTCGGCTTTTTTGCGTGAAGTGATATTTTCCACATAGGCGATGATCGCATTTTTCTCTCCTCTGTCATTTTTTAGAAAAGAGAGGAGAAGGTTTCCGTAAAACTGCTCTCCATTTTTATGTTTAAGTGTTATTTCAGTACGCAAGACACCATATTTTTTGAGTTTCCCAAATATTTTTAACAAGGAATATTTTTTATTTTTAGGGAAGAGTATGTCGATGCGTTTTCCGATCACCTCATCTTCACGGTATCCCAGATTGAATGTGGAGGTATTGTTCCACTCAACAATATGCCCTTTCAGGTCCATAACGATCACAGAGTCATGGATCTGTTCAATGATCTGTGCTTTTTGTTCGAGCATATGCTCAACTTTTTTCTGCTCGGTCATATCCTGTACAGTGCCGATGATCGTGGTTATCTCCCCTTCTTTGTCGTAGATCAATCTACCCGAAGAGAGCAGATACCGGATACTCCCGTCATTACGAGTGATCCTGTGCTCTATCGTCTGTGTTTCCCCGGTCTTTTTCGCTTTTGCAACTGCTCTTAGTATCTTTATACGGTCAGCAGAGTCTATATATGTCAAAAAGAGGTGATAGTCAGGCACAAACGCCTGCGGTTTTTCACCGAAAATACGGAACACCTCATCAGACCAGAAGATCTCATCGGTTTTAAGATTCCACTCCCAGTTACCCAGTTTTGCGATCTCCTGAGCCGCATAGAGTTTGGCTTCACTTTTTTTCAGTTTTGCTTCTGTCATCTTGATGTACTTCAGGTCTATCTGCAAACTGTATATTTCCTGTTCCCCCTCTCCGGTTTCAATCAATACACGCTGAGAGTACACACAGACATCCTGACCGTGCTTGTCCTTCAATTTCAGCTCTTCGGGCATCATTTTGATACCCTCTTTCACCCACTTGCCAAAAGAGGTTCTCATCTCTTCTCTCATCAACTGGGGTATCAG
>DSDW01000078.1 GCA_011048515.1 Campylobacterota bacterium
CTTTAGGTACAAGTCCGGGGATGACAAAATATAGTGTGTAGGTACACAGTTAAAATGGGGTAAATATGAGTAGCAGAACACAATTTGAGAAACTGTTCAACAATGAACTGAGTGAGGCTGAAGCGCGTCAGTTTCTGATCGATCTTTATATCAAAGGTGAGAGTGCTGAGGATATCGCTGATGCTGCAGCCGTCATGCGTGCACACGCTGTCAGGGTTCCTATGAGCGATGAACTGCGGGAGAAAGCCATCGATATCGTAGGCACAGGCGGAGATGAGAGCGGAAGCTTCAATATCTCTACAACAACTTCCCTTATTTTGGCCTCCATGGGCCGCGTGATCGCCAAACACGGAAACCGCAGTGTCACTTCCAGGTCGGGTTCAACGGATGTGCTTGAAGCGCTCGGATTGAAGCTGGATATGACGCCGGAAAACAAGATCAAGATGCTGGAAGAGACAGGATTCTGCTTCTTCCCGGCAACCGATCATCATCCGGCAATGAAGTACATCATGCCGATCCGCAAGTCCATCCCACACCGTACGATTTTCAATATCCTCGGACCGCTGAGCAACCCGGCCGGTGCCCAGAAGTATCTGCTCGGTGTTTTTAATCCGGACTTTGTACGGAGGATCGCCGAAGCGCTTCTGCAGCTTGACGCAAAAAGAGCCTGTGTCGTAAGCAGCCAGGATGGTATGGATGAGATAGGACTTGCAACCAATACGAACTTTGCCTACCTGGAGAACGGACGTATCATTGAAGGGGAGATCAATCCAGAGATCTACGGTATGAAGAAAGTACCCAAAGAGGCGATACTCGGCGGAGACCCGCTCCAAAATGCACAGATCACCAGAGATATACTGGCGGGAGCAGAGAGGGGTGCCAAAAGAGACATTGTGGTGCTGAATGCGGCCTTCGCACTCTTTGTGGACGGCAGCGTACGTGATGTACGCGAGGCGATCGAACAGGTAGAGGCGATACTTGACAGCGGTACAGCCAGGGAGCATCTGGTGCGTATGGCAAAGATCAGCGAAGAGCTGAGCAAGTAGCAGAGCGTAAGGAGCAGAAAAGAGTGAAAGAGATTGTCGCTTCGCTTGAAGAGTTGGGGAATCTGGTTGAGTATCTGAATGAGGTATTGCCGTCCAATGCCGTGGTCTTTCTGCGTGGTGACCTGGCAGCGGGCAAGACGACACTCACCCAGGCGATCGCAAAGCAGAGAGGGATCACAGGTGATGTCACCTCCCCGACCTTCTCTTTGCAGCACTGTTATGGGGATGGTCTTTATCATTATGATCTCTACCGGCTGGATCATGAAGCGTTCATGCAGATGGGCCTTTATGAAGAGTTTGACAGACCGGGATGGCATATGGTAGAGTGGGGAAGCGATGCGCTCAAAACTTTTTTAGAGTCTGCGGGGTATCATGTGGCCATGATCGAGATAGAGCCTGCAGGAGATGCCAGAAAATACAGGATTATAGACTAATGCATACACTTGAAGCCAAAAACCTTGCCAAAACGATCAAAAAGACGAAGATCGTGCACGACATTTCATTGACGGTAAAAAGTAAGGAGGTCGTTGGATTATTGGGGCCCAACGGAGCCGGGAAGACCACCTCGTTTTATATGGTGTGCGGACTGACCGGGGCCACAGAGGGGGAGGTCTTCTTCGACGGGGAGAACATCACCAAGCTGCCTCTCAGTGCAAGGGCAAAACTCGGCATCGGCTATCTCCCTCAGGAGTCGAGTATCTTTAAGGACCTTACAGTGGAAGAGAATCTGCTCATTGCCGCTGAAGCATTGGGGATGGAGCAGGAGAAGATACAGCCCCGTATCGAAAAGTTGCTTGAGATCTTCAATATCGAACCGATAAGAAACCGCCAGGGGATCCGTCTGAGCGGGGGAGAGAGAAGACGCGTGGAGATCGCCAGGGCTTTGGTGGGTGAGCCGAAGTTCCTGCTGCTAGATGAGCCGTTTGCGGGGGTAGATCCTATCGCGGTACTTGATATTCAAAATATTATCAGACAGCTCGTAGCACTGGATATGGGTATCCTGATCACGGATCACAATGTCCGCGAGACACTGGGTATCTGTGACAGGGCCTATGTGATGCGAAGCGGGGAGATGCTTGCCAGCGGTACAAGCGATGAGATCGCGCATGATGAGAATGTAAGAAAATACTATCTGGGCGAACACTTTACATTTTAGCATGTAGGGTGCGTAATCACGCACCTTTATTAGAAATATTTTTGGTGCGTGATTACGCACCCTACGCGAAGGTCCAAGGGTTTTTAGTTTGAAATTATCTGAAATAAAACAGCTATTAGATAATGAATTTAAAGCTAGAAACTCAATTTCCGAGCTCTGCTATGAAAAACCTGATCCCCTCTTTGTAGCACAAAAGTACCGGGATGAATCCATCGCGCTGATCTGTGCACTCTTTGCCTATGGCAATGCCCATCAGATTGTCAAATTTCTGGAAAATCTTGATTTCGGTTTGCTGGATGAGAGTGAGGAGAAGATAAGGCATGCGCTCTCCCCGTATTATTACCGGTTTCAAAAAAGCGAAGATGTTACGGCTCTTTTTATCGCGCTTAGACGCCTAAGGGATAGGGAAAGTCTTGAAAATATTTTTTATCAAGGCTATCAAAAAGAAGCCAATCTTCTCGATGGGCTCTGGGCTTTGATCGAAACAATAAGAGCATGCTCTCCGCATAAGAGCTACGGATATGATTTTCTGGTGGGGAAAACACCCCGAAGTCTCTCCAGCGCAGGAACCTATAAACGCTACCTGATGTATCTCAGGTGGATGGTGCGCAAGGACAGGCTGGATATGGGGCTGTGGTCGAAAATAGATAAAAAAGATCTTCTGATGCCGCTGGATACACATACTTTCCATGTCTCCCGGAAGATAGGACTTTTGCAGAGAAAGAGCTGCGATATGAAAGCTGCCATCGAGTTGACTGAGAAACTGAAAAGATTTGACCGGAGAGATCCGACAAAATATGATTTTGCGCTTTACAGACTGGGGCAGGAAAAACTGCTCTAGAAAGTAGAGCCTCCTCTTTATTGGTTATACCAATACACTTCTTGATCTACGGGAGGGTTTGTGTGAATAAGCTCTACGCGCTCCTCTTCTATCACTCAACAGTGCGTTCAATGAGCCTTCACGGGGCAAATTTAAGTTCAAAAAAGGTATAATCCACGCAATAATTTACGTAAGAGGATGTTTTATGGAAGGTATTTTTACTTACCTGGGTGCGATATTCGGGCACGGGCAGATGCTGTTTGTTTCTCATATGATTTTGGTTGCAGGGATTGTCCTGTTTATTGCAAAAATGGCTACAAAGAGTCTTAGAGCTGTACCGGGTGGTACACAGAATGTGATGGAGTCATATTTAGGTGGCGTCATCGCTATGGGTACGGATGTATTGGGTGAAGAAAATGCGAGAAAGTACCTACCGTTAATTGCTACATTGGGTCTGTTTATCTTTACTTCAAACATGATCGGTGTGATCCCGGGATTCGAATCCCCGACTTCGAACATCAATATTACGTTGACGCTTGCATTGATCGTTTTCTTCTACTACAACTTTGAGGGTATCAGAAAGAACGGTGTGATTCACTATTTTGCACACTTCGCTGGCCCGGTGAAATTGCTTGCTCCGTTGATGTTCCCGATCGAGATCATCTCACACCTTTCACGTATCGTCTCTCTCAGCTTCCGTTTGTTCGGTAGTATCAGAGGGGATGATATGTTCCTGTGGGTACTTTTGATGCTTACTCCATGGATCGTACCTTTGGCGCCATTCTTCCTTCTTACGGTAATGGGTGTGCTTCAGACATTTGTCTTTATGATCCTTACGTTCGTGTACCTTGCAGGTGCAGTAGCGATCGAAGAAGATCACTAAGCATCCTTTTACGATGAGAATTAAAGAGAAACCACTCGGTTTCATCATCAATTTCTTTTTAGGCATTGCATGGGCTTCGGTGCTCATCGGTGTCGTTGTCCCGTTTTTTTCTTCTTTTCATTTAGGTTTCTTTGATACGCTTATCTCCGTAGTGATAGGTGCATTGCCTGGATTGATCGCCATCCTGCTGCTTGAACATATCATTACGATCAAAGAGAAGCACTATGAACTCAAAAAGCAGACGTGGCTTTTAGAACAGATCCTGGAAAAACTGGATAAACAAACACCCAAAGAGTAGCGATGCTCTCTTATGCGATTACTGACCCCTCAACACTCTCTTCCGACCATCCGGACATCTACCTGTCGCATATCGACGGTAAAGCCGATATGGTACTTTACCGTGACAAACAAAACGATCGCTACAGTGAAAATGCCAAAAGATTTATACGCGCTGCCAAGGCATACCCCTTTGATAAAATAGTGCTGCATAATGATACCCTCCTGGCAAAGGATTTGGAAGCAGACGGAGTACACCTGAGCAGTGACCGCATGGAGGCGATACCTTTTGCAAAACAGGAGGGATTGTTTGTCATTATCAGCACACATGCATTGGATGAAGCCCTGAGAGCTGAAAAGCTGGGGGCGGATATGGTGACCTTCAGCCCGATTTTTGATACGCCGAACAAAGGTAAGCCGGTTGGCTTGGAAAAACTGCGTGAAGTATGCAGTGCTGTTAGTATTCCTGTGATAGCATTAGGGGGTATTTTGACACCGGAACAGATCGGTGCGTGTCAGGAAGCCGGAGCAAAGGGATTTGCTTCAATACGGTATTTCAAACCAACAGAGGACGACGAATGGAAGAAGTGAAAGATTATCAGATCAAAGAGCTGAAAAAAAAGATCTTTATCTCAAATCTCAAGGCATGGATCATCGGTATCATACTTATCGCCGAGATCGCATTTTTTGCAATGTATTTTTCAAAATCGGGTATGTTTAAAAAACCGGTAATGGGGGATAATAAAGTAGCAGTGATACATTTTGACGAGATGATCACAGAGCAATATACAACCAGGGTCATGGAGAAGATGGACGAGGTGCGCAAAGACAAGAACTTCAAGGAAGTGCTGTTTGTCATGGGCTCTCCGGGAGGATCTCCTACGGCGAGCGAGGAGCTCAGCGAGTATCTCAAAGCCTATCAAAAAGACAAGAATGTCACGATGTATATCGGAAGTATCGCTGCAAGCGGCGGATACTATATCGCTTCAGCGATCAAGCCGCTGCACGCGAACAAGAATGCGATCGTAGGCTCTATCGGTGTGATCATGCCGCACTATAATATCGGAGAATTGGCAGAGAAGATAGGGGTAGAGGAGGACAACCTGGCAGCCGGGAAGTATAAACAGCCTCTCTCCTTTTTCAGAAAAGTAGAGGGTGAGGAGAAGAAGTATATCGAAGATCATCTTCTGCTTCCTACCTATGAGAACTTTATCAATGCGGTGGTTGAAAACAGGGGAATAAGCAAAGAAGAGCTTCTGCCGTTTACCGAAGGCAAGATCTATATCGCCAACGCGCCTGAGATACAGGGAGTATTGGTAGACAGGATCACTTCACTCTATCAGATCAAAAAAGAGATTCGTCAGAGACTTGGAGAGAAAACGGTAAAGTTTGAGACGATCGACATGAAAGACCAGCCCTCTTTCTTTCCGAAAGTCCAAGTCGACATGGGAGTTGAAAAACTGCTCAATCAACTGAACTACAGACAATAAAACACTTCAGGGGGAGCCATTTGGCTCTCTTGTAAACTCCCTCAAATAAGCAAATTGGTATAATAATTACGATTATAAATATGAACTATTTTTATAAGGAATTTCCTGATGTTTGAAACCGTTATCGGTCTTGAAGTGCATGTACAACTCAATACAAAAACAAAACTTTTCTGTTCCTGTGCAACCAGCTTTGCAGAACACCAAAACTCCAATACCTGCCCTACCTGTCTTGCGCTTCCGGGCGCACTGCCTGTGGTGAACAAAGAAGCGGCGATCAAAGCGATGCGTTTTGGCTATGCGGTCAATGCAGATGTGCAGCACAGCTCGAACTTTGACAGGAAATCCTACTTCTATCCCGACAGCCCCATGGCTTACCAGATCACGCAGCTGCATAATGCGATCGTGCAAAACGGAGAGCTTTTTATCGACCTTGAAGACGGTACGCAGAAAAGAGTAGGGATCACCCAGGCACACCTTGAGGCAGATGCGGGGAAAAACATGCATGAGGGTGATCACTCCAAGGTCGATCTCAACCGTGCAGGTACTCCGCTGCTGGAGATCGTATCCGCACCGGATATGAGAAGTTCGGATGAGGCTGTGGCCTATCTGAAAAAGCTTCATGCAACAGTACGTTACCTGGATATTTCGGATGCAAACATGCAGGAAGGTTCATTCAGATGCGACGTTAACGTCTCAATCCGTCCAAAAGGGCAGGAGGAGTTCGGAACCAGAGTGGAGATCAAAAATATCAACTCCTTCAGGTTTGTTGCAGCAGCGATCGCGTATGAAGTACAGCGTCAGATCGAAGCCTATGAAGATGGTGTCTATGACCAGGAGGTAGTGCAGGAGACAAGACTCTACAACGTGGCTGAAGGCGTAACAAAATCTATGAGAGGGAAAGAGGAAGCGGCAGACTACCGTTACTTCCCGGACCCTGACCTTCGTCCGCTTGTCGTAACAGAGGCAATGGTTGAAGAGGCAAAACAGATCCCTGAGATGCCGGATGAAAAGGCAGCACGTTACATCGAAGAGCTCGATATCAAGAAATATGATGCGCTGGTGATCACTTCAGACAAAGAGATGGCATACTACTTTGAAGAGATGCTGGCATGCGGTGCCAATCCAAAGATGGCAGTGACATGGCTGACATCCGAGCTGTTGGGACGTTTGAACAAAGCAGGTTTTACGATAGAGAACTCTCCGGTTGACGCAAAAACGCTGGGTACTCTGGTCACAAAAATCGCTGATGATACGATCTCCGGGAAAGGTGCCAAAGATGTTCTGGACTATATGATGGAGCATGATAGCCGTGATGTAGATGCGATCATTGATGAACTTGGATTGGCTCAGGTGAGCGATGACGGTGCGATTTTGGCAATCATTGATGAGATACTTGCTGCAAACCAGGATAAAGTGGCGGAATACAGATCCGGTAAAGAGAAGCTCTTTGGATTCTTTGTCGGACAGACGATGAAAGTAAGCAAAGGTTCAGCGAATCCGGCCAAAGTAAACGATCTGCTCAAAGAGAGGCTAAACTAGTAAAGCCGGGTACCGGCTTTGGTGCCCAAAAGGGGATGCTCATGCATGACTGGATAGTGAAACTTTCCCAAATAATGGACCGATCGGTCCGGTATCAAGCAACAAAATCCTTTTTTAGGTCACTGCTTAACGATATTAACTACCCCTATAAAAAGTACTTTGACTGGTTTATGGTCAGTTTGATACTTCTTTCGATCACGATACTGATCTTAAGCAAGTCAGGCAGGCTGCCGGAGTGGGTGGTCAATGTGGATCTCTATTTTATCACTATGGTCTTTGCTTTGGAGTATCTGCTGAGAGTCTGGGTAAGCCAGGATACCCATCAGCAGATCCTCAAAGCCAGCAAGATGGATGATGCGGGGATCAAAGAGTACTATCTCGTACCATTGAAAAAAAGGCTGGAATATCTTGTCTCCCTGCCTGCATTGATCGACCTGATCGCTATCTTCCCAAAATTCCGCATTATCAGGCTTTTGAAACTTCATCACTATCTGCATGGAACCTCAAGCCTTTTTAACGCACTGACAAGAAAGCGTTTTGAGTTCATCTTTTTGGGCTATATGCTTTTGGGCGTCACCTTCTCTTTCGGTACGGTTTTTTATATCCTGGAGTATGGGATCAACGAGAAGCTGGGAAGTTATCTTGATGCCATCTATTGGGCGTTGGTTACCGTATCGACGGTGGGATACGGGGATATCTCGCCCGTGACCGATACAGGGAAGATCATCTCGATGTTCGGGATTATCCTTGGTATCGCGATGATCTCATTTGTCACCTCCGTGATGGTCTCGGCATTTTCGGAGCGATTTGATGAACTGCGCAATGCAGACAATATCAACCTTGTCTCCAAAATAGAACGTGCAGTGATCATCAACGGGTATGGACATCTGGGGATGACGATCGCCAAAAAACTACGTGCAGGCGGTCAATATGAACCGGTGATCATTGAAAATGATGAGGAGAAAGTTGCGCTTGCCAGAGAAGATGGCTATAAAGTGATCCGCGCTGACGGATCCAGCGCCAAGCTCGTTACGGATATCTACAAGGCTGAGAATATTGCAGCCATGCTGACACTGAAAAGTTCTGATATCGACAACATCTATTTCATCCTGAATGCAAAGTCGGTGTACTCCGATGCCGTGATCTATGCACGGATGAACCAGCATAATCTCAGAAGGCAATACCTGGCGACAGGGGTGAAGGGGATACTTGAACCCTATGATGTGGTCGATTCCAAAGCATTGGCCTACCTCCAACGCCACCATGAAGAAAACAAGAAAGGGATCATCTTCTTCGGATATACACATAAGAGCAAACATCTCTGTCAGATGCTTCGCAAGGAGGATATCGAAGTGACGATCTATGAGACCGACAGTGAGCGTTATGAGAGTGCAAAACGTGACGGCTTTGTCAATGTCGTGCAGGTCGACGAGGAGCAGCATGAGTACCTTGAACATATGAAACTGCTCAAGGGGTATATCGTGGTTTGTGCGATGATAGAGGATGCCTTGAATGTATACTATACGATTTCCCTGAGGTCAGGCGGTTTTGAGGAGGAGATCGTGGCACTCTCTGACAGCAAAGAGGATAACCGGAAACTGATCCTCGCGGGTGTGAGCAGGATATTTGACATGTATGATGAGAGTGCAGAACGTTTTATAGAGTTCATTGATAAAAAGGAGAATAGATAAATGAAGCTGGCAGTAATTGGTGCAGGGAAATGGGGACAAGCCCTGTATCATGCATTTTCCCAAAAAAATGATGTGGTGATTACCTCACGCACTCCCAAAGATATCCCTCACTTTGTTCCCGTTCAGGAGGCTTTGGAGTATGAGTATCTTGTGATCGCCATACCTGCACAAGCAGTGCGCGGATGGATGGAAGAGAATTTTGTGGACAAGGGACAGAAGATCCTTGTTGCAGCCAAAGGGATAGAGACGGAAACCGGATCCTTTCTCAATGAGGTGTACGGGGAGTTTGTCGATGCAGAGAGGCTCGCATTTATCTCGGGCCCCTCTTTTGCAGCGGAAGTGCAGCAGTCATTGCCGACCGCGCTGGTGATCAGCTCAACCAATTTACAGTTGGCACAAACCTATGCAGATGCTTTGCCGGAGTATATCAAAGGGTATGTGAACGATGATGTGATAGGAGAAGAGGTGGCGGGAGCCTACAAAAATGTGATCGCCATCGCCGGCGGTGTATGTGACGGTCTGAAGCTGGGCAACAATGCAAGAGCTGCACTGATATCACGTGGTCTTGTAGAGATGACACGTTTTGGAGAAGCTTTCGGTGCAAAAACAGAGACCTTTTTGTCACTTGGAGGCGCAGGTGACCTCTTCCTGACGGCCAGTTCCACGCTTTCGAGAAACTACCGGGTGGGGATCGGTCTGGCACAGGGGAAAAAGATCGAAGATATCCTTGATGAGCTCGGAGAGGTCGCCGAAGGGGTACCGACCGCCAAAGCACTCTATCTTTTGGCAAAGCAGAAAGGTATCTATCTTCCGATCGCCACGGAGGTGTATGCGATGGTAGAAGAGGGTAAAAATCCGCGTCAAAGTGTGAAAGACCTGTTGGGATAGTCTCTTTTTTTTGGTACACTTGAAAGAGAGGTTTGTCCCTTTGGCTGCGTAAATTTTTAAGAAGGTTGTATCCGATGCCATACAGAGCGATTGTGATGTTGTTTTCTATTGTTATGATGCTCAGTGCAGAAGGGGCTGAGCTGCCGACACACGAGATCAGGATCACGGGCAATACAACCCACGAGCATTCCGTACTCTATGAGGCCCTCAATGTGCAGACAAAAAGTTTCTGGCAGTTCTGGAAAGAGGATACGCCGAGGATCTATGACAAATTGCTGCCGACCCTGGAGCAGTCACTGCAAAGCTTTTATGAGTCCGAGGGATTTTATGATGCCAAATTTGAAATCCAAGAGACAAATACAACACTTATTGTAGAGATTATAGAAAACACGCCTGTGTGCATTAACGAGATCAATATTACCAGTGATTACGATATCTCCTCTTATGTTACATTCTCTAAAGAGGAGCGCTTCAGGGCAGAAAAGTTCATAGAGATCAAAAACAGTATCATAGAGGCACTGCTTTCAGACGGGTACTGCAGTTATGACCTGGACACAAAAGCCTACGTGAGTCTTAAGTCCCATAAAGCGGACCTGAAATACCATCTGAAAAAAGGTGATATCTGCCATTTTGAAAAGAGCTATATCAAAGGGCTGGAGAGCATCGACGAAGAGGTGATCCTCTCCCGCATTACAGCTACGGAGGGAAGCAGGTTTGATCCAGACCGTATCAAAGAGAGTTATGCCAATCTCTATGGGCTGGATGTTTTTGACAGTGTGATGATCAACTATGACCGCAAACTTTACAACAAGATTCCCGTTGATGTCACATTGAAGGAGACGCAAACCCCTTATCATCTGGAAGCCGGTCTGGGGTATGACACCTATGTCGGTGCACGTGCCCATAGTACCCTGGTCAGAAAAAATTTTATGGGTAATGCAGAGAAACTGACACTCAAGGCGATGTGGTCGCAAAAAGAGTATCTGGCCAGCATCGACTTTTTTAAACCCTTACTCTTTGAGATATGGGGTTATCCGATCGATTTTATGTCAAAAGTCGGATATTCCAATCTGGAGTATCCCGGTTTTACGGAAGAGAAGAGCTATATAAGGTTCGCACTGGGCTATCAGCGGGAGAGATGGAGACTCAAAAGCGGTATTGCGCTTGAATATCTCGATATTCAACTTCTGGATAACCTCAAGGAGGATCAAGTCCTTCAACAGGCTGTCAATGATGGGAATTTTTTGCTTTTCTATCCCTTTATCGATCTGATCTATGATGTAAGAGATGATAGGATGAATCCTAGAAAAGGATATTATCTTGCCTCTTACCTGGAGTATGGGCTTCCGTACAGCCAGGATGCGAGTACCTATCTGAAGATGCAGCTGGAAGGAAGATATATCCATAGTATCGACAAGCTTATCCTCGCAGCCGTTGCGAAAACGGGTGTTGTGGATCAGATCGATCGTGAAGTACCCGAATCCAAACTCTTTTTTGCTGGTGGATCCTATTTTAACCGTGCTTACGGATTTAGAGAGATGGGGGTGATCCTCTCTCCCACCAGTGACTCCATTGAAGGGGCTTCGACGATGCTCAATCTCCTGCTGGAGGCAAACTACCCGGTTTGGGGCGATCTGTATGGTGCGGTCTTTACGGACAATACGATGTTGAACAAAGAGAGTTATGACTTTACCGGGGATATCATCACTTCCGCAGGAGTCGGTGTGCGTTATATGACGCCGATAGGCCCCTTTAAGCTGGATGTTGGATTCAATGTCAATGATCCCTCCCAGTATGGTATCTCCTTTCAGATAGGACAGTCATTTTGAAAAGGATAAAAGAGCATTGCAGGGAGGCAGCCCATGTCAAGTCATAAAAAAATACTCTTAGGAAGCTTCATCGCTGTCATTTTGCTGTTTACCGCGCTCTGGGTAGCGGTCAATACACCGATCGTGGTCAAAGAAGCTGCCAAACGGTTTGCTCCCGATTATGCAATCACCTATAGTGATATTTCAGGAAATGCACTGCAGGGTATCACCATACACTCCCCAAGGTATAAGGGGTTGCCGCTTGCCAAACAGCTGACGATAAGAGTTAATCCGGCAGCACTGCTACAAAAGAAGATATCATTGACGAAAGTGGTCCTGGAGGAGGGGAATGTAACAAGTATCGAGGCACTGATCGGAAGTTTTGGCGATGACAATGATACGGGCGGATCCTCTTTTGCCTTTGAAATAGGGCTGGAAGAGGTTTATCTCTCTTTACTCCCTTTTGAACGCTATGGAGTTTCAGTGACAGCACTCTCTGCGCGCACAGAGAACATATTGTATGGTGAAGATAGACTGGATATCGATGCACTTGATCTCTCTTTGGAATCGAATGTCACGGATATCAAACTGAGTGGAAGTTATAAGGGAAGAGTAGCCAATATTGTATCGCTTAGTGTGAAGAAGGTTGATCTTCCTACGATACAAAGATTGATATCTGACTTGGAAAAAACTGAGCCAAGTGCCCAAAAGGCTCTTCAGGAGGATAACGAGCGATTTTACCTGCCAAAAACTATTCAGGTTGATCAATTTTATCTGAATACAAAGCCTGCTTACTTTGATCCGCTTGAGATACAGAAGTTCAACCTTGAAGGCAGCAGGATTAAGGTGAATCTTGAGGAGGGGATTATAGAGGATGGAAATGTGTTCCTGGATGCGCGAAGCAACCTGAGTGATATTGTCTATAAAGGAGTTGTTCAAGAGAATACGCTAACGGGTAAAATCGCCATAAGTCCGCATAAAAGACTCTTTGAGCTTTCCGGATTACCTTTGAGAGGGGAGGCATTTGGCGATATTGTCATAGACCTTATGGCAGACAGATCATATATACGCGCTGATGTGCAGGCAAGTGCTACGCAGATATTGACAGGAAATAAGGGTGAGTTTAATATCGATATAGATTCTTTGGTAGCCAATGTAGTATACAGTATTGAAGAGCAGAAGCTTACCTCAGATACGAAGGTATTTCTCTCCACCCCTTATGCAAAAAATATTGCGTTGACCAATCAGCTGGTGATGGATACGAACATGACGTATCGCGGTGAGATCTATGCGAAGGAGGTCTACGGTCTTGATGAGAATCTGACAGAGATTCTCCATGATTTTAACGTCACATATAGGGGGGATGAGCAGCATTTGGATGCCATAATGGATTCTGACAAACTGGCGGGCAGTTTCACGATGCAAAACTATCAAAAAGGCAGCCTGAAGCTAAATACAAAACAGGCGATTGAGGTTTCGGCGTTCAGTCAGCTTCCCGAAGCGCTGGAGGATACAAAAGCAACGCTAGAGGTGGACATTCCTTTTGATCTTGATCAGAATAAAACGCTAGAGGGTTTCGCACAGTTGAGGTCAAATGTGGTCAATATTGATGCGAAGATCCTTCTCGATAAAAACATACATGTCAAAAGCAAAGTGATTATCCCCGAAGACTCTTTGCTCCGATCCCTGGATCCAAAAATACAATGGGAGAAGCTTGCCGCTTTTGATATGGATTTGGCAGTTGAAGGCAATCTTTCCTCTATCGACCTGAGTACCAAAGAGTTGAATCTTCAGGCGACTTACAATGCGAACGATCAAACCCTTAAAGGGGAGTTAAGAAGTCAGCCGTTACGTGCAACTTTTGATGGCGCTCTTACGCAAGAGCTGAAGCTGAATGCTACGATAGATTCGTTAAGCTCCTTAAGCAATTTTGTGCAATCGTACTATACCCTCGATGCGATGCCTTCGGTGGAGGGAAGCGCCGTGATCAATGCGGTGATCGATAAAGAAAAAAAGGTCGATATCTCCCTCGTGTCACCTCAGATTGTCTATCAGGAAGATAGAAAAAACAGCAAAACACTCAGTGATGTGGATCTGCTTATTACTTTGGAAGATATGCAGTTGATTCTGCAGCGTTATCGATTTACTTATGATAAGCAAAAGTTTTATGCTACGCAACCGTCTGTCATTTTTATCAAAGAGGATGAAGTACATCTTTCCGATATCTGGGTGAATGATACACTTAAAACTACCGGTATCTACGATAGGAAGGGCCAAAAGGGAGAGATCAATACCCATGCGAAGCAGCTGAAGTTTGAGCATGAATGGGCAGACCTGCTATTTGATATAGATCTAGCAACGAAAATAGATGGGAACTTTACGGATATCAACGGGAAGATCACTCTTCAGGGAGGGGAGATCCATTATGACGTGAGTCAGCGGTCTTTTGCGTCTGACAGTGATATCATCATCGTAGAGGATCAAAAAGATGCGCAATCCAATGCGTTTATGGACAATCTGAGTATTGCAGTCAATATCGAAAGCAACAAACCTCTACGCTTTAAACAGGCAGATATTAATCTTCAGGCAATACCGAGCTTGATGCTTTATAAGGGGCTGAATGAACCCCTGATGCTCGTGGGAACTATCGAACTGCTCGAGGGCGGAACTTACATTTTTGAAAATAAAAAGTTCACGCTGGAAAAAAGTTATATCTATTTTACCGGCGATCCCAATAAACCGTTTTTAGAGATCAAAGCCCGACACCAGGCGGTCAAACATTTGATCACTATCGCAGTGACAGGTACACCGGAGGCACCAAATATCAACTTCTCATCAACTCCGAGTCTGACACGCGAACAGATACTCTC
>DSDW01000081.1 GCA_011048515.1 Campylobacterota bacterium
AGAAAAGGGAGTGTGCTGCATTTTATAGAAGTCAAAAGCGCGCAGAGCGATTTTGATCCTGTTCACAACATCACGCCTGCAAAACTCAGGAAAGTCATCAACTCCGCACACTACTACATGAAGAGCAAAAAGCTCGATATGGCTTTTTGCATTGATGCACTGTTGGTACGCGGCGGTGAAGTGGAGTTGATAGAGAATATAACCCTATAAAATTCTGCTATAATTATTATAAATTAAGTACAATAGGCTGTATGAGCCGTCCGCTGAGGACAACAGCGCGCACAGGAGCTCCGCTTCTGTGCAAATCAGCTAAGTACAACAGGTTGTACGAGCCGTCCGTTGAGGACGACAGCGTGGACAGGAGCTTTGCTTCTGTACAAATCAGCCAAGTACAATAGGTTGTACGAGCCGTCCGCTGAGGACGACAGCGTGGACAGGAGCTTTGCTTCTGTACAAATCAGCATAAAAAGGCAAACGATGAAACTTACCGAAGCACAACTTGCACAGTTTCAAAAAGACGGTTTTATTATTTTGAGGGATTTTGCCGATCCGGCAGAGTGTGAAGCGATCCTTGATGTGGCCAAAGTACACCTCAAACACCGCATCGAACCGATCGAGACAGAGATCGGATATGATGTCAAGAGCAAAGAGTACCGTACTGATGTCGTTGATTATACCAGCCGGGCGCTGGGCGAGGAGGGAACGGTACGCAGGCTCAGACAGGTGTACCAGAGAGACATCCTCTTCAAGGAGTGGATGGAGAACGAGAAGATACGTCCGGTGCTGCAGCAGATACTGGATGACCAGGTGGTGATCACCACGGCGCACCACAACTCCATCATGACGAAGATGCCGCACCGCAGTACGCAGACCAGATGGCACCAGGACAGGCGCTACTGGCGCTACAGCGACAACAACCTGGTAAGCATCTGGCTGGCACTGGACACCGAGTATAATGAGAACGGGGTGCTGGAGTTCATCCCCGGTTCACACCGTATGAAGTTTGAGGCAGACCAGTTTGACGACAAGGAGTATTTCAGGGAGGATATCGAGAAGAATATCCAGTTGATAGAGACGAAAACCTGTACCACGCTCAAACGGGGTGATGTGATTATCTTCCATTCTCTGCTGCTTCACCGTGCCAATAAAAATGCGACAGATACGCCGAAGATCTCTTTTGTCTATACCGTAAAGGGAGCAAGGACCAAGGTCATAGAGGGAACCCGTTCTTCAGAATTTTCGGAAATTCCTCTGCCATTTATAAAAGAATAAGTTAAATAGGAGTAGAATAATCCTATTTACGAAGTAAAAGTAAAAAAACCAAAGATAATGAAGAATATAAGATGCCGATATTGATAATTTAATTAATTAGGCTATAATAACTTCATTAAATCTCACAAAAAGGAATAAACATGGGTAAATATGTAGAATTGACATCTGAAAACTTTGATGCGACAGTAGCTGAAGGCGTAACAATGGTAGATTTCTGGGCTCCATGGTGTGGACCTTGTAGAATGATCGCTCCTGTCATTGAAGAGCTTGCTGCAGATTTTGAAGGTAAAGCGACAATCGCTAAAGTAAATACTGACGAAGAGCAGGAGCTTGCAGTGAAGTACGGTATCAGATCAATCCCTGCTATTCTTTTCTTCAAAAACGGTGAAGTGGTAGACCAGATGGTCGGCGCAGCAAGCAAAGATGCATTTGCTGAGAAGATCAACGCACAACTGTAATCGACAGTCATATCATGAGTCTGCTTTGACGCAGACTCTCTTAATAAACCTTATCTATATCAACATTTAGATAAAATCTCCTAAAAATTTTAACCAAGTATGTCATAGTATTAAGAGTGCCGGTTTCATATATTTGTTTAAAGATTTTACTTTTTCAGAAGGATATAGGATGTTGGATTGTGCGATCATCGGTGGCGGGCCTGCGGGATTGACAGCAGGTCTGTATGCGACGCGCGGTGGATTGAAAAATGTAGTGCTCTTTGAGTCGGGAATGCCCGGCGGGCAGATCACGCAGAGTTCTGAGATCGAGAACTATCCGGGGTTTTTCGAGCACACAAAGACGGGTATGGATTTTATGGATACCTGGCAGGAGCAGTGTTTTCACTTCGGGTTGAAGCACGAGATGAAACGTGTGGAACGTGTCTCCAAAAGTGGAGAACACTTTGCCGTGAGGCTGGAGAACGGGGAAATTGTAGAGGCGAAGAGCGTTATCGTCTGTACGGGTTCCACCCCAAAAAGAGCAGGTTTCAAGGGCGAAGAGGAATATTTCGGGCGCGGTGTGAGCACCTGTGCGACCTGCGACGGATTTTTTTACAAAGATAAGCCTGTGACTGTGCTGGGGGGAGGCGATACGGCGCTTGAAGAGGCATACTATCTCTCCAATATCTGTTCAGAGGTTTATGTGGTGCATCGTAGAGATACCTTCAGGGCGGCACCCTCGACTGTAGAGAGGGTCAAAAGAAAAGAGAACATCCATCTGATCACAGATGCGGTGATCGAAGAGGTACTCGGTGATGCAATGGGTGTAAACGGGGTCAAGATTAAAGACAAGGAAGGCAGGATCACGCAGCTTGATACACCGGGTCTTTTTGTCTTTGTCGGACACAACGTCAATAACAGCGTACTTCAGGATGAGAAGGGCGGTTTTATCTGTGAAACGAATGATTGGGGCCAGGTAGTGGTGGATCTGAGCATGAGGACTTCGGTCGAAGGGCTTTATGCGGCAGGAGATATGCGTATCGAAGCACCCAAGCAGGTGGTTGTTGCAGCCGGTGACGGGGCGACTGCCGCGCTTCAGGTAATTTCATATATTCAAGAACAAGGATAAGGAACAGTTTAGATGGCAAAAGTAGGAATCGTAGGCAGTACGGGCAGAGTAGGAAACTTATTGATCGATGCACTGGTGGAAGATGCAGAGCTTCCATTGGGAGCGGTACATGTGTTCGGTGAGCTGAAAAGGGATCTTCCAAGCGGGGTGCTGGTGACCAACAGTATGGAGACACTGCTTCAAAACTGTGATGTGGTGATTGACTTCTCTGCGCCTGAAGCGACACAGGAGCTGTGTGAAGAGGCATTGAAAAACCCTACGCCGTTGGTGATCGCGACGACTGGCTTTACCGAGCATCAGCAGAACCTGATGCTTGAAGCATCCAAAGAGATGCCGGTACTCTACGCATCCAATATGTCGGCGGGTATCGCGTTGTTGAAACAGCTGGTGGAACAGGTCTCAAGAACGTTGAAAGATTTTGATATCGAGATCGTTGAGCAGCACCACAGACACAAGGTGGATTCGCCTTCAGGTACCGCATTGACACTGGGAGAGTTCGCTGCAAAAGGCAGAGGGCTTGAGCTCAGCGATGTGCGTATCAGCGGCCGTGACGGACAGATCGGTGCACGAAGCAAAGATGAGATCGCCGTCATGGCACTGCGTGGCGGAGATATCGTAGGTCGGCATACGGTAGGATTTTACAATGACGGAGAGTTCCTGGAGCTCAACCACACGGCAACAAGCCGTGAGACATTCTCCAAAGGTGCGATCAGGGCTGCAAAGTGGCTGATCACTCAAGATAAACCGGGTCTTTACTCGATCAATGACTGTTTAGGGATATAATTATGTGTGCAATTGTCGGTGTATATGGTTCAAAAAATGCTTCCAAGGTAGCGTACTACTCACTCTTTGCGATGCAGCATAGAGGACAGGAGTCTACAGGAATTTCAAGTGCTGATGAGGAGAAGATCCATCTTATCAAAGCACGTGGTCTGGTGACTGATGTCTTCGATGATGAGGCATTCAAGGTACTTACAGGCAGCTGCGCGATCGGCCACAACCGCTACTCTACGGCGGGAGATGACTCTGTGCTTGATGCACAGCCGGTCTTTGCGCGCTACAAGCTGGGAGAGATCTCCGTAGCGCACAACGGTAACCTTGTCAACAAGAATGAGGTACGTAACGAGCTGATCGACAGGGGGGCGATCTTCCAGACGGGGATGGATACGGAGAACATCGTCCATCTGATCGCAAAAAGCCAGAAGGATTCACTGGTAGACAGGATCAAAGATATGATCACGAAGATAGAGGGGGCATACTGTCTGGCGATCCAGAGTCGCAGCAAGATGTTTGTGATCCGTGACCGTTTTGGTATCCGTCCGCTGAGTCTGGGAAGACTTGCAGATGGCGGATGGATCGTAGCATCGGAGACCTGTGCGTTCGATCTGGTCGGTGCTGAATTCATCCGTGATGTAGAACCGGGTGAAATGTTGACATTTGAAGAGGGGAAAGAGCCCTATTCGGAAAAGCTCTTTGAATCAGACTACCACCCTTGTGCTTTTGAGTATATCTATTTTGCGAGACCTGACTCTATCATTGACGGGAAGAACGTCTATCAGATACGTCTTGAGATGGGGAGAAGACTTGCCAAAGAGGCTCCAGCAGAGGTTGATCTGGTATTGCCGGTACCCGACAGCGGTGTCGCAGCTGCCAGAGGATATGCCGAGGGGATCGGTGTTCCATTTGAGATGGGGATCGTGCGTAACCACTATGTAGGGCGTACCTTCATCGAGCCTACCCAGGAGATCAGAAACCTTAAGGTAAAACTCAAACTCTCTCCGATCAAACATATTATCGAAGGGAAGCGTATAGCGATCATTGACGATTCACTCGTGCGCGGTACAACTTCCAGACAGATCGTAAAAATGCTGCTGGAGGCCGGGGCAAAAGAGGTGCATATGCGTATCGCCGCACCGGAGATCAAATATCCGTGCCGATATGGTATCGATACCCCGACCCAGGCTGAACTGATCTCGGCAAGCTACTCTGTCGAGGAGATCGCGCAGAGGATCGGAGCAACTTCTTTGGGCTTCCTGTCTATTGAAGGACTCAAAGAGTCTTTGGGAACAGACAGAAACTATTCACTGGTCAGTTTTGACGGGAACTATTTCGCCGGCGGCAATGCCGAGAGTCCTGGCTGCTGCAGTTCAGAGTCCTGATTTTACTGCTACACTCCTTTTGTTCCCACGTATAACGTGGGAATACCTCTCTTAGATAATCACCCGTAAACCACCCACATCTATCATAGCCTCTTATTTGCGTCCTAACGAGCGAATAGAATATTTTGTAATGGCGAAGCGTAAAAATCCGGGGTTGATTTGTGTTTTGAGAGAATGCTTTAAAAGAGAAAAAGTATGATACGAAGCGTATCATACCTATTTGAACTTAGTGCTTGCGGCTGCCTGTGTTGAAATAAACAAACATTGATGAAGCAACTACTAGAACAGTACTGTATACAGCTACCATAATTTCCATAGTGTTTTTTCCTTTTGTTAATTTAAAAGGGGGATTATACTTTTTTATATATTACATTTACGTTAAATAAATTGAGAGCATAAAGAAATTTCAAATTTTCCTTCTGTTTTTATATTTCTAGAAACGAAATATTATGCATGTTATTTATATAATAATTTCTTATTAATATTATAATACAGGTTAATATAATGAGTATGGGGTGTACGATTGTGTGGAAGAAGGATAAGCTAAAATATCGATTCAATGTTTTATTGGGTTGATCTCACGTTCGCCCTGAGCCCGTCGAAGGGTTAAAATGGGCTGGATTTGAAGTGCTTCGAAAAGCGCATCAGGAACGGAAGTTTAACATGATCTACGTTTTGATTCTCGCCTCGGGATATGGAAGGACGGGAGGAGGAGCTTTTACTTCTTTCTGCTCTTTTTCTCTTCTATACCGCTCATGCCAAAGCGTCTGGCAAGCTCCTGTTTCACACGGTCGGGAGAGATCTCTCTGTAGCCCAGTCCGACGAGGGTATGGTAGAGAAGATCGGCACTCTCATAGATGACCTGCTGATCACTCTCTTCATCGATCGCCACACATACCTCGTCCGCCTCTTCACGGATTTTGCTCAGCATAAGTGCTTTGTCGTCCAGCAGTTTTTTTGTCCATGATTTTTGGCTATCATCCGCATTTTTTCGCTCGAGGATCGTATGGTAGAGGGTATCAACGACGCCATAGATCGCATCGGTGTCCACCTCTTTTCCCAGGATGATCTTATCCTGGACCACGGAAGTGAAGAAACAGCTTCTGCGTCCGGTATGGCAGGCTACACCGTTTTGTTTGATCTTCAGGATGACGGTATCTGCATCACAATCGAGCAGAACATCTCTGATCTCCTGGGTGTGCCCTGAGCTTTCCCCTTTTTCCCAGATACGCTGTTTGCTCCTACTGAAGTAGTGTGCGAACCCCGTCTCAAGCGTCAGGTTATACGCCTCTTCATTCATATAGGCAAGCATGAGAACTTCGTTGGTTTCTGCATCCTGCGCGATTGCAGGGATAAGCGGATTTTTTTTCCAGTCAAGCTGCATGATAGGTCTCCATAGTTTTAAAGTGATGACATTATAGCTACTTGGTTTTAAACTGAACAGAGGAAAATAAGGGCGATGCATATTAGAGTCACCTTGAATTTCGAACATATGCGCGATATAATAAGAGAAAAATAATATGGGTATGATATGAGAAATTGCGTAGGCAGGAAACGAAAAAACAGGAACATTGATGCGGATCATTCCAAAGTGTGTTTTAAACCATGCGGGCTTCCACGGGATACACATGAAACGGTAATCATCTATGAAGACGAAATGGAAGCTATCAGACTTGCTGATCTGGAGTTGCTTTATCAGGAAGGATCAGCGGTTAAAATGGGAATTTCACGTACGACTTTTGCCAGACTCATACAGTCTGCGCATCAAAAAATTGCCGATGCGCTGATCAATCAAAAAACGCTGGAAGTACAAAAAAGATAATCAAAAAAATACATTGAAAATCACTTGACAATTGGACATATGTTCATTATAATGTGGTCATATGTTCAAAATAATGAACATCATATCAAAATATTAAAGGATACACGATGTTTAGACACGGTCAAGGACAAGGACTGGGATGCAAAAGAGGTGCCGGGAATAACAATCAGGCTCAGAATAGAGGATACGGCAGAGGTTTGGGCAATAGAAAGCAAAACCTTCAAATAGAAAATAATAATGCCGACGTTTATCAAGCAAACAATAGAGGCAGCACTGGAGCTGGTTATGGCAGGGGTCTGGGCCACAGAAACCAAAATACGCAGATAGAGAATAGCGGCGGCGGTTATGGATTGAGAAATGGAAGTGGAGCAGGAACCGGTTTTGGCAGAAGAGCCAATAAGAACGGTCAGCCTTGCCAGGGAAATGGCAGAGGAATGGGGCTGGGTAATGGCCGTGGCAAAGCACACAATAGAACCTTTGATCTTACCCATTAAATAAAAGTATCTATCGTAAACGGTACCGGCAGAGTAGCAATAAGCACTGTTACTGCCGATCCGGCAATATAATCAGAAGATCAAGGTAAATCTTCTGTAATTGGCAGATACTGAAAACATCTGTCTTCGGGGGAGGATGATTTAAGAAATATTTTAGAAAAAAAACCGATTTTTGGACTATAATGCTATGCTTTATAGCTATCTTATTTTTTGAGCTTTACATGATACAGATCAGTAACCATATCTATTGTGATGCACGCTTGGAAGCGTTGGAGATCACCAATAGATTGCTCCCCAATCCCTACAGAGAAACTCCCTATCTGATCATAAAAAATTTTTTTACCCCCGAGCTTTGCACGCAGCTGGCATCCCTGGTGAGAAAAGATGAGGATGCAGAGGCGGCTAAAGTGAAACAGGAATCCATCAACGGGATCATCGAAGCTGATGTGGTCACGAAGTACCGTAAGACCAATATCTATACCTTGGATGACTTTTACAGCGAGTACTATGAAAAGCAGTTCTTGAAGTATAAGCCGATGATCGAGGAGTATTTCGGTGCAGTGATGACGCTCTCTACCGGGATCCAGGTATTGGAGTACAAAGAAGGCTACTTCTATGTCAAGCATGCCGATGACTCCAGCGAACTGGTAGATGAGGAGGGCAAGACCGTTGCATTCAAATGCGTGGCACCCGAACGTAAACTGACAACAGTGCTTTTTGCAACCAGCCATAGAGACAGCAGCGGCGGTCAGGATGAAGGTTTCAGTGGCGGAGAACTGCTTTTTAACTATCTTTATGATAAACACGGCGAAATAGTAAAGATCAAACCGCAAGCCGGGGATATGGTTGTGTTCCCCAGTAATCCCTATTTTTCCCATGAGGTATTGCCTGTAGAGCAAGGGTACCGTCTGACACTGGTGCAGTGGCATGACGCTATATGGTAAAGAAAGCATGGTATAAAATATATCTTTTTAAAATCAACAGGATTATGTCATAATTAACCGATAACACTTTTCAAGGGGATGGATTTGAGCATACGTCTGTTGATGATTCTGCCGCTTTTCTTGTTGCTTGCTGCCTGTTCCGGCAAGCCACGTACATTTAGTGCGCCCAATGAGGAGCACTATATTGATGCGAATGTGATAGGGTACCAAAATATCCGTCAGTGGGGGGACAGGACATCTGACGAGATTTATCATAATGCCAAGCATTTGCGCTCCAATGGATCGCTGCATAAGCGTGCCGATATCCTGGCTCTTTCAAGCGGAGGAGAAGATGGTGCCTATGGTGCGGGATTTCTGGAAGGGTGGAGTGCGCGCGGAGACCGTCCCGAGTTTTTCATGGTTACAGGCGTTTCAACGGGGGCACTGATCGCTCCGTTTGCTTTTTTGGGATCGGGGTATGATCATGTACTAAAGGATCTTTTTACGGAAACCGCTAAAGAGAACATCATTACAGAAACCCCGCTCAATGCGCTTTTCGGCGGTTCCTCGATAGGGGACAATACACCGCTCAGGAAGAGGCTCGAAAAGGTCGTGACCGACGAGCTAGTTGCAGCGATTGCAAAAGAAGGGAAAAAGGGGCGTATACTCCAGATCGGGACGACCAATCTGGATGCACAGCGCCCTGTTGTATGGAATATCACCAATATCGCACAAAGCGGCCGGCCCGATGCCCGTAAGCTTATCCTGGATATTATGCTTGCCTCTTCTTCGATCCCCGGCACATTTCCCCCTATGCTGATCGATGTAGTGATTGAGGGGAAGAGATACCAGGAAGTACATGTGGATGGTGCGGTTACAAGGCAGATCTTTGTGTACCCCCGTGATATGAATATCCCCAAACTTGAAAAAAAACTGGGGGTACATCCCAAAAAGAAATTTTGGCTGATACGCAATACGAAGATCGATCCTGAATATGCTCCGGTTTCCCTGAATGTTACCGATATCTCCGACCGCTCGATAAGCACACTGATAAAATACCAGGGGGTCTGCAACCTCTACAATATTATCTCGCTTGCAAAAAGAGACGGTTTCGATATCCATATCACGAATATCCCTTCGGATTTTAGGATGCCTGCAAAAGAGGCCTATGACCGTGAGTATATGAGGGCACTTTATAAAGTAGGTTATGAAAGAGGGCGTTCCGGGACAGCCTGGCATTATTCACTGAAATAAGTATCGCATTGAAAAGTAAAAAAATAGAAAAGTGAGAAAAACCCGGTTTATCACCGGGCGGAAGGAGGGCTACTGCCCGGCTACTGTGGGTTCTTTTTTGCTTTTTGCATCTACCCAGATGTTCGGTACGGCACCGCCGGGTGTCAGGAAGATCTGCGCATCTTTGTTGACCTGCAGCGCTTTGTTGAACTCTGACTGCGTTTTGATCTGCTCAAGCTCGATCAGGCGCGGTGTCAGTGACTCGGAGATCAGCCTGTTCGCTTTTGCCTGCTCTTCCGCCTCGATACGGATCTTATCCGCCTCTCCTTGTGCTTCGATACGGTTTTTCTCCGCCTGACCTCTTGCGATCTCAGCTTGACGCTGTGCTTCCTGCTTCGCTCTCTCTTTTTGCTGTTCAGCGATCGTTACTTCCTGTTTGGCGATCTGCACACGCTCGATCTGCTCTTTGATCTTGGCCGGGAGGTCGATGTTTCTAAGCTCTACAGCAGAGAGGAGTACCGGTTCTCCCTTCAATGCAGAGATCTTTTCGCTTAACTTTGTCTGGATCGCTGTAGCGATCTGGTTTCTCATCTCAGGAAGCTGTTCGGCAGTATATTGGCCGACGACATCACGTACCACTTCCCGTACTTTGGAGTTGACGATCTTCTCCTCCCAGCTTGCACCCCACTCTTCAATGGTCTTCGGTGCTGTCGACGCCTTGAGTGAGTAGAGGACCGCCAGGTCAATGTTTACCGTCAAACCGCGTTTGTCAAGCACCTGGATCGCAGGATTTCTTTTTAATCCACCTTCAAAACTCTCTGTAGAAAGGCCGCGCGTGAGGTTGTCTCCTACTTCTGATCCTCTGGAGTTGGAGTAGGTGATCAGCCTGATACGGGTATTGACCGGTATGATCTTCTGCAGTACCGGGATATAGAAGTGAAGCCCGGGCTGTAGAGGGGTCTCATCGAACTTACCTGTTCTTACCTTGATCCCCACCTCACCGGAGTTGATGATCGTAAAGGGTTTGAAGGCAAAGAGTGCAAATGCAACCACGATGGCGATCAGGATAAAGGGTGCTCCTTTCCCGAGACCGTCGAGCGGATTGCCACCACCGCCTCTGCTGCCGCCGCCTGTACTGCCTGTATTGTCAGGTTTATTCATGTTGAGATTAGGTTTTTTCTTTTTAAAATAGTCATTCATATCTGCTGGCATATTTTAATATTCCTTTTTGTGTTGTTGATAGTAATCATAGGATATAAAACCCTAAACCTGCTTAAAAGAGGTTTAGAGTAGAACGGTTTGTTAGTTGATGTAGGTGAGATGGTGGATGTAGTCCGGGTTTTTCCCTGCTACGACATCAAAATATGCGGATTGAAGTTTTTCGGTAATCGGGCCTCTGCTGCCGTTCCCGATGATGCGTGCATCTACTTCACGAATCGGGGTGACTTCGGCTGCTGTACCTGTAAAGAACGCCTCGTCTGCAATATAGATCTCCTCACGGGTGATGCGGCGTCTTACCACTTCGATCCCCATATCTTTTGCAAGATCAATCACAGTCATCTGGGTGATCGACTCCAGTGAGTTGTCGTTCGGAGGGGAGATCAGGACACCATCTTTGACCATGAAAAAACATGCTCCCGAAGCTTCGGCGATATACCCCTGGTCATCTCTGAGCAGCGCTTCATCATATCCCGACTCTACCGCTTCAAACTTTGCCATCTGGCTGTTGAGATAGTTGGCGACGGCTTTTGCTTTGCCCATGCCCGAGGTGTTCCCTGTTCTGTTGAAAGAGGAGATCTTGACACGGACACCTTTTTTCAATCCCTCTTCACCAAGGTACGCTCCCCACTCCCACGCAGAGATCGATACCCTGACCGGCGCATCTTTATGGTAAAGTCCCATAACGCCGTATCCGAGGTAAACAAGCGGTCTGATGTAGGCACCGTCAAAGAGTTCGTTCTCCTGAAGCAGCTTTACCTGTGCCTCGTTGAGCTCCTCAAGCGTATAGGGCACGTTAATCAGTGTCATCTTCGCAGAGTTGATCAATCTCTGTGTATGCTCTTTGAGTTTGAAGATCGCACATCTTCCGTCCACTGTTTTATAGGCCTTGGTTCCTTCGATCGCACCGTTTCCATAGTGCAGCGTATGTGTGAGGACGTGTACTTTCGCATCATCCCAGGGTGTAAGTTCACCATCCATCCAGATATATTTTGATTTGTTCATTCTTTCATCTCTGTCGTTGAATTTTGGAGAGATAATATCGAAACTTCCGTTAAAAATCGGTTAGTTATAAGGAGGGTCCATACCCTAGATTTACCACTCTTTGGCTATAATCGAAAAAATTGACTTGCTCTCCTTGGAAGCGATGAAAGGTGTGAAGATGTTTGGACTGTTTGAGCGTAAAGAAAAGGCGGCGGAAGCAAAAATATTTTTCGGGTCAACCGAAGTAACAAAAGAGCAGCTGGAGGAGCGCAGAAGCCCTTTTGACAACAGTGTGGTCAGTAGAGCACCTCAGTGTGATGCTGAAGATACGCTGAGAGCACTTAAAATCGCACAGGATGCAGCTAAAGAGACGAAAAAATCTCCACTCTCTCAGCGTATCCTGTGGCTGGAGGATGTGGCAAAAAAACTTCAGGAAAGTCGTGAAGCGTTTGCCATGATGCTCGCCAAAGAGGTAGCAAAACCGATCGCTTTTGCCCGTGTGGAGGTGGATCGATGCGCCGAAACGATCAAGATCACTGCGATGGAGCTGGCAAACCTTCACGGGGAAACGCTGCCGACAGACCTTATGCCTTCGGGAAAGAAGACGACGGCATTTTTCCGCAGAGAACCTGTCGGTGTCGTTGCCTGCATCACCCCTTTCAATTTCCCCTTGAACCTTGTCGCACACAAGATCGCTCCGGCATTGGGTGCGGGTAATGCCGTCGTGCTCAAACCGACACCCGAGGCACCGATGACAGCCTATATGCTGGCAAAGCTGTTTGTCGAGTCTGAGTATGCGGTCAAGGATGCACTCTCTGTCGTGTACGGTGATGTGGAGGTGGGATCGACCCTGGTGAAAAGTGATATCCCGAGGGTACTCAGCTTTACCGGATCGGTACCCGTGGGCAATATCATTACCAAGCAGGCAGGGATCAAAAAGGTCAGTCTTGAGCTGGGAGGGAATGCAGCGACCTATATCGACAGCAGTGCAGATATCGCCTATGCGGCTCAGCGCTGTGCCTACGGCGCATTCTACAATTCGGGCCAGGTCTGCATCTCTTTGCAGCGCATCTATGTGAACGAAGAGGTTTACGAAGCGTTTTCCGAGGCGATGGCAGCGGAGACAGGGAAGCTCAAGGTAGGTTCGCCGTATGAAGAAGATACCTTCATCGGCCCGATGATCAACGAGGAGTCGGTCCACCGCGCAAAGAGCTGGATCGCAAGTGCCAAGAATGAGGGAGCAAGGGTCGTAGCAGGGGGAGAGGAGATAGAGGGTATCTTCCCTCCCACAGTCATGGCAGATGTGACCGATGAGATGAAGATCGTCTGCGAAGAGGTCTTTGCTCCGATCGTAAGCCTGGTGAGTGTGCCAAGTTATGAGGTTGCCATCGGCAAAATGAACGACTCCCCCTACGGGCTGCAGTTCAGTATCTTTACTAATGATCTGAAGCGTACGCAGCAGTTTATCGATGATGCCGAGTGCGGGGGCGTGGTGATCAACGATATCCCTACGCTGCGTTTTGATGTCCAACCCTATGGCGGAAGCAAACTCTCCGGTATCGGCAGGGAAGGGCCCAGATGGGCGCTTGAAGAGTTTACAGAAATAAAATCAATAGTGATTTGTTAAAAAAGGATAAAATAGATGTTTGAAGCAGGATTTTTGGGTACCAGAGCACCACTCTTTATGGATATAGTCACAGTGATCGTGGCACTTTTGCCTTTTTTGGTGCTGGGAGCTATCTCATTGGCAAAGCGAAAGCTTTATAATCTGCATGCACAAGTGCAGATCACACTTTTTGTAGTATCGGTTATAGTGGTTGCCTATTTTGAGTATGGGGTACGCAGTGTGGGGGGATTTGATGCGTTTATGCAGGAGAGTTCGACCCCTCAGGGATATGCATTTTGGGTGCTTATCTTTCATATCGCCATCGCTGTGATCACTCTGGGGCTATGGATCAATACACTGATCAGGGCAAAAAGAGACCGTCGCCTGAATGCGCTGCCGGGTATGTATAGCCAGTCGCATAAAAAAGCCGGGATACGCACCTTTACAGGTATCCTATTGACCTCGGTCACGGGGATCTGGGTCTATTACCTGCTTTTTGTCAACTAGAAAAACGATGAGAAGGGTGGCGATATCGGCATGTTTGCTGGGAGAAAAATGCCGTTATGACGGAGAAAGTAACCACGCGCAAGCACTGCTGGAGATGCTGGAGGGGGATGAACTGATCCCCTTCTGTCCTGAAGATAGCGCTTTCGGTTCTCCACGTCCCACGATGGATCTGATACAAACTCAGTGCAGTATCGAAGCAGTGTGTAATGAGAGCAGAGAGCTGCGCTCGGAGCCGATACGTATCTATGCCAGAAACTTTTTTGATCAGCATGGCAAGATCGACCTCTTTATCGGGAAAGATAGAAGTCCCAGTTGCGGGGTGTGCAGTGCAAGGGTGTATGATGGAGAAAAAAATCTATTGACCTCCGGTGCTGCAGGGTTGATGGCGCAAGAGGCAATGGATCGAAAGATTCTTGCCATAGATGCAGAGAAATTTGAAGGAAGAGAATGAGAGTTTTATGGGTTATCATCTTATCGATAGCGTCACTCTATGCACAGGCGA
>DSDW01000099.1 GCA_011048515.1 Campylobacterota bacterium
ATACCAGAATGCTGCTTCTGAGAAGTTCTGCTCACACCCCTCACCGTTTTCGGGCATCAGCGCTACATCGAACTGTGCCAGTGGAACCTCTCTGGTCGCTGCTTCAAGGTAGTGTTCAAAGGCTTTTTTGCTGTCCTGGTCTACGCCGAATCCCCTGAAGTAGAGGAATCCCAGGTAGTAGTGTGCTACCGGGTCATTTTGTGCAGCCAGCTCGCTATAGAGCACAAAAGCTTTGTCATAGGTTTTGTTGAGAAGATGGTTATAGGCTTCCTGGGCTTTTTGGGTCATTATTAAATCCTATTTTTGATTTATAAAATCCGTAGGTCGGGGTGTCCCCACCCCGACACAAACATTCATTATGGCATAAAACATTGATGTCGGGGTAAGGATACCCCGACCTACGGTTAACTATTCCTCTTGATAGTTTAAAATTATTTTTCTAACGATAGCAGGGTAGGTTTAAAGTTTCAAGTATATTATAGTTGTTTTCTACTTTTTTAGAAAAAGTAGACAAAAAGCGTCACAGCTCTCGAAACGCGACGTATGATTTTGCACATGAGTACAAATCACACTGCTTTCAAGGACGTTCGCCGTGACAGTATTTATTCAACGCGACCAGTTGCGTGAGCCTGCTGCTGACAAGCATTAAAATGCAGTGCAAGTGAAGCACTTTTAAGACTAAAGTCTAATGCAAGCCTTTCACTAAATGAAAGGGTGTGAAATGCTGAATCGTAAGCAAACCTAGTGTTAGCGCAGTTTTTGGAGCTTTGCTCTAAAAACGTCCTATTTAATTGGTCCCAAACCCTGCAAGTTCAGCTTCAACTTTTTCCATCTTGGACTGCGCATCTTCCAGTGCCTGTCTGTTCTCGGCGATGACGTTTTCGGGTGCATTGGCTACGAACCTTTCATTGTTTAGCATACCGCTGAGTTTGTTGATCTCTTTTTCGAGCTTCTCTTTTTGCTTGCTGAGCTTGCCGATGATCGCGCTCAGGTCGATCTCTTCAGTCGGGATGTAGACCTCGAGGTTGTCTGAAACATCGGTTACAGCGTTCTCTACTTTTGCATCGACAAATTCCACCTCTTCGACTTTTGCAAGTTTTTCGATGAAAGGTTTCGCTACGTCTGTGTCGATCTTTGTGTCCAGCTTGACATAGGCTTTGGCGATCTTGGAGTTACCCATATCGATGATGACCTTCGCTCTTCTGATCGCAGTGATCGCCTCTTCGATGATCGCAAACATCGCCTCGGCATCTTCATCTGCAGCAACCTCTTTAGGGAAGTTCATCACCATCACAGACTCACCGGTTTCAAGCTCTGTACCTGAAAGCTTGTGGTAGAGGTGCTCAGAGATAAACGGCATAAACGGTGAAACCATTTTCAGTGTCTCTTTGAAGATCGCTCCCAGTTCAGCGATAGACTCTTTGGAAGCTTTGGAGTACTCGATCCCCCAGTCACAGAACTCATTCCATACAAAACGGTAGAGGTTGCTTGCCGCTTCATTGAACTTATAGGTCTCAAGCGTTTCGCGTACCTCTTCGACCGCTTTCGCCAGACGGCTCTGCATATACTTACCAAGCGGTGTCTTCACTTCGATATCTTTAAGGTCAGCAAAGGTATCCACGTTCATCTGCAGGAAGTTTGTTGCATTGTAGAGCTTATTTGTGAAGTTCCTGAACTGCTCAAGGTTCTTAGCACCAAGCTTGATGTCTCTTCCCTGTACCGCAAGGAATGCCAGGGTAAACCTGATGATATCCGCACTGTGCTCTTCGACCATATCCAGCGGGTCGATGACGTTTCCTTTGGACTTACTCATCTTCGCACCGTGTTCATCTCTTACAAGCGCATGCATATAGATGTCTTTGAACGGAAGCTCACCCATGAAGTGCTCACCCATCATCATCATACGTGCCACCCAGAAGAACATGATGTCAAATCCGGTGATCAGCAGTGAGTTGGGGTAGAAGTCGGCAAGATCCGTATCGTTGTAGGTGTCTGCCATCTTGCCGTTGTTCCCCCACCCAAGCGGAGAGAACGCCCAGAGTGCAGAGGAGAACCATGTGTCAAGCACGTCAGGGTCCTGGTGGATCTTTTTGCTTGCACAGTGCGGACACGCTTCCGGGTTGTCATGTTTGTCTGCCCACTGGTGATCGCACTCATCACAGTAGAATACCGGGATCCTGTGCCCCCACCAGAGCTGTCTGGAGATACACCAGTCTCTCAGTTCATCCATCCATGCCCTGTAGGAGTTGAGCCAGTGTTGCGGGTGGAACTGTGCTTCGCCCGCATAGGTCTTCTCGATAGAGTTTTTTGCCACCTCGCTTCTGACAAACCACTGCTTAGAGATATAGGGCTCTACGATGTTCTTACATCTGTAGCAGTGGCCGACCTGGTGTACATGCTCCTCTATCTTGACGATATATCCCTCTTTTTCAAGCTTTTCGACGATCGGTTTTCTTGCTTCGAGTCTCTCCATCCCTGCAAACTCGCCGCAGTAGTCGTTGAGGATACCTTTCTCATCAAATACTGTGATGAACTCCAGGTCATGACGTTTTCCGACTTCATAGTCGTTCTGGTCGTGTGCCGGGGTAACCTTCACGATACCGGTACCAAACTCCATATCCACGTGCGTATCGGCGATGATCCTGATCTTTCTGTCGGTCAGCGGGATGAGTACCTCTTTGCCGATGATCTCTTTGTAACGCTCATCCTCAGGATGGACCATGATCGCAGTATCCCCGAAATAGGTCTCAGGTCTTGTCGTAGCGACTGTGATGTGGCCGCTGCCGTCGGCAAAATGGTAGTTCATATGGTAGAACTTGCCGTTGACCTCTTCGTGTTCCACTTCGATGTCTGAGAGTGCACCGTCGTGTGTACACCAGTTGATCATATAGTTGTTCTGTACGATCATTCCTTCATTGTAGAGGTGGACAAATGCCTCTTTGACCGCTTCTTTCAGCCCTTCATCCATTGTAAAGCGCTCTCTGGACCATGCCGGGGATACACCCAGTTTACGCATCTGGTGAACGATACTGCCGCCGCTTGTCTCTTTTTGCTTCCAGGCACGCTCGAGAAATGCTTCCCTGCCTATCTCCTCTTTGGTCGTACCTTCCGCAAGCAGCTGTTTCTCTACGACATTCTGTGTCGCGATGCCGGCATGGTCGGTTCCCGGCTGCCAAAGTGTTTTGTATCCGTCCATTCGTTTATAACGGGTAATGATGTCCTGGAGTGTAAATGTCAATGCATGGCCGATGTGCAGACTTCCGGTGACATTGGGTGGCGGCATCATGATCGCAAAGGTTTTTGCCTTACCCTGATCATCTGTTTGCTGGATCGCTTTGTTCCCGTCTATCTCAAAGTATCCGCGCTCTTCCCATATCTTGTAGTATGTGTCTTCCGTGGCCTTGGGATCATAGCCCTTCTTGTTGTCAGTGTTTTGGGTTGTTTCACTCATTGTTTTGTCCGTCATTTAGATAATATTGCCGCGATTATAGCGTAATGGTGCTTTTGGTTTATTGGATACCCCTCATGGGAGAGGGGAGGGGGAGGATCATCTACTGGTTAATTTTGATCTCAGCAACAGATAACCGGTGATGCCGGAGAGGAAAGATCCAAGCAGGATCGCCAGTTTGTCTGCATAACGGAAAAGATCGGTATCGTTGTAGGCTAAGCTGTCAACAAAGAGACTCATCGTGAATCCGATGCCCGTAAGGATGGCTACACCATAGAGCTGTATCCATGTTGCTCCAGTGGGTAGGGAAGCAAGTCCAAGCTTGATCGCGATCCACGAAAAGCCGAAAACGCCTACTTGTTTCCCTATAAAAAGTCCCATCATGATACCCATAGGTACAGGTCCGACGATCTCTTCTACGGAGATTCCTCTGAGGTCTACACCGGCATTGACAAAAGCGAAGAGAGGGAGGATAAAGAATGCCACCCAGTAATGCAGCCCATGCTCCATGTTCTTGAGCATGGAGAAGGTCTCTCCTTTTTCATCTTTTGACTGAAGCGGTATCATAAATGCCAGAGCTACTCCGGCCAATGTGGCATGCACTCCTGATTTCAGCACAGAGACCCAGAGTACGATACCCACTACGATATAAAGCGATTGTTTCGCAACGTTCATCCGATTGAAAGCAAAAAGTACGGCCAAAGCCATACTTGCGATGACAATCGATGTGGTTGAGAGATCTGTTGTGTAGAAGAGTGCGATAATGATTATGGCTCCCAGGTCATCGATGATCGCCAATGCCATAAGAAAGATCTTGAGTGATACAGGCACGCGCGGTCCAAGCAATGAGAGAATCCCCAACGCAAAGGCAATATCAGTAGCGGTGGGTATCGCCCATCCGTTCATTGCAAATTCATCGCCGGCGTTGAAAAGAATAAAAAAGAGTGCCGGGACGATCATCCCTCCCAAAGCGGCAATTGCCGGCAGAGTAATTTGCCGGAGAGAGGAGAGGTGCCCCTCTATGACCTCCCTTTTGACTTCAAGACCTATCAAAAAGAAGAAAACGGCCATCAGCCCGTCGTTGACCCACAGCAAAAGAGGTTTGGCTATCTGAAGCTCTCCGAATCGTATCTCGACGTGGGTATGCAAAAAGCCGGTGTAGTAGCTGGACAATGGCCCATTCTGAAGCAGCAGTGCCGCTATGGTTGTCATAATGAGGATAATCCCCGCTGAGGATTCTTTCCTGATAAAATTGAGTAGCGTTTCTCTATACATAGTAAATGATTATCTCCTTTATATAATGAAACCATACACTAAATGAGATAAAAAGTCATTGACATTTCCATGAAGAATCAACTACAATAGTCAAAACAATTCAGGAGAACCGTATGATAAAAGAGAAGATTGAAGAAGTGATAGAGTATGTACAGACATCTGAAAAAGTATCTGAAGAGAACAAACCGCTTATCCTGGAGAAGCTGGAAGAGTGGAGAGAAGAAGATGAGGCGATCAACGATATCTCTGTGAGATTTCAGAACTGGTGGATGGAGATGGAGCCGATCTTTGCCGAATTGGGCTGGATATAGAAAGGGTGGATAGCGTGCAGATACTTACCCAGTATACCTACGAAAAGCAGTGGACGAAGACTTCCAAGCATGAGGCGATGAACATCATCGAGAAAGAGATGCCCGAGACCGATGTGGAAGCGACATGGGAATATATCCTTGCAGAGGTCAAAAAAGGCAAAACCGTTACGCTTGGGGATTGCCGCTTTAAAATGGAAGATTAATCTTTTAAAATCCTCTTGATCGCTTCAGAACATACGGTAAGTCCGAATGCTCCCGTCACAGCGACACAGGAACCTTTGACTTTACATTGGTCCTCTTCCGGAGAGTAGACTACGGTAAAGTTTTTGCTGAACTTCGCTTTTTTAAGCTCATTGCGGATCTTGCGCGCCAGGGCATCACCGTGTGTTTTCCAGATCGTAGCCACTTCGATCTTGGCCGTATCAAAACGCTTTGCCGAGCCTACCGACATGATCAGTTTTTTGTAGCATTTTTTGGCGACCTCTATCTTCACTTTGGTCGTATCCGCCGCATCGATGACCAGATCATAGGGATCAAAATCAAACGTTTCAACCCATGCCATATCCATTTGCTGAGTGATCGTTTTGATACCGGGATAGAGTTCTGCGAGACGTTCCGTTTTAAGCATGCCAACCGCTTCCGAACCGATCTGCCTGTTCTGGTTGGTCTCGTCGTAGCGGTCATAATCGAGGATCGTGATATTCTTCACGCCCGAACGGTAGAGACAGTCGAGTGCATAGGAACCGACACCTCCGACCCCCAGGATGAGTATCCTGGCATTTTGTAGCTTTTCAAAACCCTCTTCACCGAACAGCATACGGCAACGTTCATATCTCATTGTACAACCTGTGGTTCATTTGTTTTTAGATTCCCGATCGGGGTCGGGAATGACGGAGAGCAGATCACAGCCACTCCTCCAGTGCCGCGATATCATCATGACTTGTCATATCAAGGTGGACAGGGGTAATGGAGACATAGTTCTGTCTGATCGCTTCAAAATCGGTGATATGCCCCTCTGTGAGATGCCAGTCAAGCCGCGGCAGGCCGATCCAGTAGTACTCATGCCCCCGCGGGTTCCAGTGTACATGCGCATCGTTGCCGTACACACGTTTGCCTGCCCTGGTCACTTTAAAGCCCTGACACGCTTCCGCTCTGATCGGAGGGATATTGACATTGAGAAATTTACGTTCGGGCAGAGGAAAATCATCTTCAAAGATACGCTTAACCAAAGTCGCTATACTCTGCTGGGCCAGATCGTACCCCATATCATCGATATTTTGGCATTTGTCGATACAGACCTGCGAAATGGCGATAGCGGGGATACCCTGAAGCACCGCCTCCATCGCAGCTGATGCCGTACCGGAGTAGGTGATATCTTCACCCATATTCGACCCTTTGTTGATCCCCGAAATCACCAGGTCGGGTTTGTAGTCCTCATCAAAAAGTTTATTGAGAGAGAGAAAAACACAGTCAGTCGGTGTACCGTCATCCAGCTTGAAAAAGTCATCATCCAACTCTATAAAACGAAGAGGGCGGGTGAGGGTAAGTGAGTGTCCACAGGCAGACTTCTCCATCGTAGGTGCTACCACTGTCACTCGCGCGAGCGGCTTGAGCGCCTCTACGAGGGCATGCAGTCCCTTTGATTCAAAACCATCATCGTTGGTAACCAGTATATGTCTCATCCGCACCTCTTTAAAAAATCTTTTTGGTATAATACCCTTAAATTATAATAAAACATTTATAAAAGAGCACCAGTGCTGCGAACCGTCTGATTCGCACAGCATGAGTCTGAGGAGTTTTCACTCCGATGCAAATCAACACAAAAGGAAAAACTGTGCAAAAAGAGCCGATGTTGGAAACAACTTATAAAAAACTGTCACAAGAACTTGAACATCTCAAAAACGTAGAAAGAGGCGTGATCGCTAAGGTGATCGATGAAGCCAGGGAACTGGGCGACCTCAAAGAGAATGCAGAGTACCATGCGGCAAAAGAGAAACAAGGCTTGATGGAGGCACGTATCACCGAATTGCAGGATGTCGTAGGGCGCGCCCAGGTCGTTGACCCTTCTAAGCTTGCCCATCAGAGAGTAAGCTTCGGATCCACGGTGGTACTCACAGACCATGAGACGGACGAAGAGATAAAGTACACGATCGTCGGTGCGTATGAATCGAACCCGGCTAAACATCTTATCTCCATACAGTCGCCGATGGCACGTGCCATGATCGGAAAGGAAGAAGGGGAAGAGATCGAAATGAGTCTTCCAAGCGGAGATAAAACCTACGACATTGAAGCGATCTGCTACGAAGAGATCAACCTCTAGGTAGTAGATGGGAAATAGCAGGGAGCAGGTTTTGGTATGCATTGCTTGCAATGCTATGATAAATAGAGGGTTTGTTTACCAACTAATATGAAGGAAAATAGATGATAAATGTAGGTGTAGTAGGGGCGAGCGGATATACTGGACTTGAACTAGTAAAGATGCTGGTGACGCATCCCCACTTTCAGTTAAGTTATCTTGCCACTACAACGGGTGACACGATGATCGAGGCACTTCACCCGTCACTTGAGGGGGTGGTGTCACTCAATGTGGAGAAGGCCTCAGCGGAAGGCGTGGCAGAGCATTGTGACCTTGTGTTTCTGGCTTTGCCTCATAAGGCATCTATGGGATTTGCCAAAGAGGTATTGAACAGGGGGGTAAAGGTGGTTGATCTTTCAGCAGACTATCGTCTTGAACTGGATACCTACGAAGCAAACTACTGTGAGCATGAAGATAAGGAACATTTGGACAGCTCGGTCTATGCACTGATCGAGTACTACCGTGAAGCGTTGAAGTCTACCAACCTTGCAGCCGGGCCGGGTTGTTACCCGACAGCGACACTGCTGGGAATCCTGCCGTTTATCCCCTATCTGGACACAAATGTACCGCTTTTTGTCGATGCGAAGTCCGGTGTCAGCGGTGCGGGGAAGAAACTGAGTGAAACAACACACTTTGTCACGATCAATGACAATATCTTTGCCTACAATCCACTTAAGCATCGTCATGCACCCGAGATCGCAGAAAAGATAGAGAAGGTACACGGGGTAAAGATGCAGGTCAACTTTGTACCGCATCTTATCCCGGCGACACGTGGAGAGCTGATATCATGCTATGCGGTGCTCAAAGAGGATATCGATCCGCTTGAAGTACTAAGAGAGCACTATAAAAACGACCCGTTCATTCGTATCCGGGAGAATCCTGTAGATGTGAAGAGTACGGCCGGTACACACTTCTGTGATATCTATGCACAGAAAAACGGCAATGCGCTCTTTGTGAACTCTGCGATAGACAACCTTCTGCGCGGTGCAAGTTCACAGGCACTTGCCGCAGCCAACCTGATGTGCGGGTTCCCCGAAGGGATGGGAATTCCGACGATCGCTTATATGCCGTAACCAAGTAGCAGATAGTAGGGAGCAGGTAGCAGGTAGCAGGTAGCAGGTTTGGTTTGCATTGCTTTGCAATGCCTTTAATAAAATAAACGTATGAAAAGGTTTAAGTGTGGGAAATAGCGAGATCAAAGAAAATGCTATCTTTATCGCCGATTCCCACTACCCGCATCACGGGGATGCCTTTCTTACCCTTCTTCAAAAGATCGCAGCAAAAGAGATCCAGACCCCTCAAATCTTTTTGATGGGTGACAACTTCGATCTTTTGTTTGGCTACAACGACTATATCAAAACATTCTCAAAAGAAGCAATAGAACTACTGCAGAGACTCTCCAAAGAGATAGAGTTCATCTATCTTGAGGGGAACCATGATTTCTGCCTCAAAGCACTTTTCCCGGATATGAGAGTTTACAGCAGAGAGGAACAGCCGATATATTATGCGCTGAACGGAGAGAGGGTTGCGCTTTCCCACGGGGACAGATATGTGACGGGATTCGGGTATGATCTCTACTGCAAACTTCTTCGTAATAAAACAACGCTCACGCTACTCAAGCCTTTTCAAAAGCGTATTATCAACCATCGTATGGGTAAACTTGCAGGGAAAGAGATCTGTTTTCACTTTATCGGATTTGAGCTACGGGTAGAACAGATAGTGGAATATTACCGTGATGCGGATCTGGTGATCGAAGGACACTTTCATCAGGCTAAAACCATCGGAAAGTATATCTCCCTCCCTTCGCTGGCATGCCAGGGGCAGGTTGCTGTCGTCGAAGAGGGTAAGATCATCTTCAAAACACTCTGATGGTCTATCTCACACTCTTTTTTGTCGCTTTTGTTTCAGCTACGCTCGTGCCTATGGGAAGCGAAGCGTTACTGATTTATGATATTTCCGAAGGCTATGTGGTATGGTTACTGTGGTTCGCAGCTTCAGTGGGAAATACATTGGGGTCTATGGTCAACTACTGGCTGGGACTTAAAGGCGAAGCGTATCTGGAAAATAGAGGCTACCTGAGCAGAGAAAAGATGGCAAGCGCGAGCAGGTCGTTCGGAAGATACGGCGGTTGGACACTGCTGTTTTCATGGATGCCGATCATCGGAGATCCGTTGACATTTATAGCCGGGGTATTGAGATACGAGTTTAAGTGGTTTGTCGTGATCGTAGCGGCAGCCAAGGCCGCGCGTTACGCTGTTATCGCTTTGATGGTTACGCTTTGACCTTGGAGTCTTCTATCTTTTTGGCAAGCAGCTTGTCTGTATAGAAAGATCCGAACGGGATCAGTGAGAGGATAGAGTAGAGCGCTGTCTCTTTCAATGTAAATCCGGCCTCTTTTTTCGCCTCGATGATCTGGTAGATAAATACAAAAACAAGCAGTCCATGCGCCATCCCCGCGATCTTGGTAGCGATCGGGTATCCGAAGCTGTATTTGAGCGGCATGGCGATAAAGATAAGGATGATAAACGAGAGTCCCTCGATCTTGTTGACGAGTTTAAACTTCATTAATTCGGACATTAATACTCCTAAAATATTTCGGAACAGTATAGCAGGTGAAGTTTAATGAATGATTATAAAAGTAATAAGTTGTGTATTATCCGATCAACTCACTACAGAGATCAAACCTATTGTGCGTCATGAGGTGCACTTTCCCGTGCAGCTTCATCATCTCGTCAAAGATGCGTTTGGAGAGGGCAAATCCCACCTCTTTCTCTCTCTCCGGACCGTCCATCGCCGCAAGGTTCATCTCGTCGATGATCTCTTTGGGGACAGAGATACCAGGTACTTTGTCGTCGATGAAGTTGGCAGTACGTGCTGCTACGATAGGGAACTGTCCCAGGATCAACTGCGCTTCTTTTGCCGTGTCCCGGATACTGATCTCTTTTGCCTCTTCAAAAAGTTCAAGAAGCTCTTTGGCATTTTCCAGGTCATAGACAGGCTGCGTGATGATCGCTCTTGCCCCGTAGTTGAGTTTCTTGATGATACGCTTCTGCAGCTTTTTCATATCTTTGGCGTAGGCATTGGCCACGGCAAAGGGATAGATCGGTTTGGGTGCAGGGTTGAGCGGCTTGTTGGAGTAGTCTACCCCTTTGTTCAGGTGGTAGATGATGCTCAAAAGCAGGGTGGAGTCACGCTCCACAACCCCTTTCACTTCAGGCTGGTCCGAAAGCTTTGCAGGGTCACCGGTGAGCGCAAGGATACATCTCAGATCAAAATCATTGGCACCAAGCAGTGTTGATTGCAGCGAGAGCTTGTTTTTGTCCCTCATACTCATCGTAGCGATCACCGGTTTGCCGAAGGTCTGTTGAAGCTTGATCGCGGAGAGCACGCCAGACATCTTCAGCTTTGCCAGAGGGTTGTCGGTGCATGAAAATCCTGACACTTTTTCGGCGAGGTTGCTTTTTTTGATCTCTTCGATAATAGGATCGAGTGATGCGCCGTGAGGAGGATTGACCTCTACGGTGATAAAGGGTTCGTCGTTATGCAGGTTCTTACAGAAAGCTTCAAACATCTAAAATTGGCCTTTACTGGGGATTTTGGGTTAATTGGCTATAATTCTATCCAAATTATACATAGAGGGTAATTATGTCCAAACTGGCAGTATTTGACTTTGATTCGACTTTGATGGATGGAGAGACCATCGACTTTTTGGCAGCACCGCTGGGCCTTGAAGAACAGGTAGCAGGGATCACTGAACGTGCAATGGCCGGAGAGCTGGATTTCTATAAGTCACTCAGGGCAAGGGTGGCACTGCTGGAAGGGCTGGAAGAGGAGACGGTCAATGCCATCTGCAGCAATCTTCCTATGATGCCGGGTGCTGCCGAAGTGGTAGCCGGACTAAAAGAACGCGGCTATACGGTGGTCTGTTTCTCAGGCGGTTTTAGAAACGCGACCAGGCCTGCGTGTGAAAGATTGGGGATCAATGCAGACTTTTCCAATTTTCTTCATGTGGAGAACGGGATGTTGACCGGAGAAGTCGGAGGAGAGATGATGTACTCCAATGCAAAGGGCGATATGATCGTCCGTATGCAGGGGTTGCTTGGTGTAGGACGTGAGGATACCTTGGTCGTAGGTGATGGGGCCAATGACCTGAGTATGTTCGCCCATGCAGACACTAGAGTGGCATTTTGTGCAAAACCGGTGCTCAAAAAGGCGGCGACGCACTGTGTGGATATCAAAGATCTCAGAGAGATCCTGAAAGTAGTAGACGCACGCTAATGCAACAGAACCGCTGCAGCATCAAGGGGATCATCAAAGAGTTGCTGCAGCACAAAAAAACACTGATTCTGGGCAATATTATTGCCCTGTTATCGACACTTCTTATCGTGATGATCCCGCTCTTTATCCCGATCCTTGTTGACGAACTTTTGTTAAACAAGCCTCATGGGTATATCTCATGGATAGAGGCCAATCTTTGGCAGAGTGATATCAAAGGGTATGTGTTCGCGACCTTGATAGTGATACTCCTGCTCCGTCTGTTCAGTGTGCTTCTGGGGATCTGGCAGGCTAAGATCTTTGTGACGATCTCAAAAGAGATGACCTATAAAATGAGGCAGGCACTGCTCAAGCATCTCAGATATGTCTCGCTAAAAGAGTATGAGATGATGCGGGTGGGAGCCGTCACTTCCAAGCTGGTAACAGATGTTGAGACGATAGACGGCTTTATCAGTACGACGATCTCCAAGCTGATCATAGCTTCGTTTACGTTGATCTTCTCTGCCGTTGTTTTGCTTTGGATCCACTGGCAGCTGGCGCTTTTTATCCTTATTACAAACCCTCTGGTCGTATTTTTTACCGCTAAACTCTCGAGAAATATCGGGAAATTGAAAAAAGAGGAGAACAGAGCGGTTGGCGTCTTTCAGGATGCACTGACCGAGACACTGGAACTTTTTCATCAGATTCGTGCCGCAAACAAAGAGGAGTACTTCTTCAAAAAGGCCGAAATGAAAGCAAAAGAGCTCAAAGAGCATGCCACTGCCTATGGTTACAGGAGTGATGCTGCGATCAAGTTTTCCTATCTTGTGTTCCTGGGCGGTTATGAGATCTTCAGGGCGGTGAGTATCCTGGCGGTGGCATACTCCGATCTTTCTGTGGGATTGATGCTTGCGATCTTCTCTTACCTTTGGGTTATGGTGGCTCCAACGCAGGATATTATCAATTTCCAGTATGTACTCGCTACCGCCAATGCTGCCTGCGAACGCATCAACAGTCTCTTCGCACTTGGCCAGGAGCGGGTCATAGAAGAAAAAGCAAATCCTTTTAAAGGGTGTAAAACACTGGGTATCGAGGTCAGGAACCTCTCTTTCAGCTACCAGAAGGAAAAGCATATATTGAAAAATATAAATATGCATATTCCGGCAGGTGGGAAGGTTGCATTGGTAGGTGCCAGCGGTTCAGGCAAAACGACACTGGCGAATATTCTTGTAGGCTTCTATCCTTTTGAAGAGGGGGAGATCATCTATGGCGATATTCCACACACGGGATTGAAACTTTCAACAATCCGCGAAAATATCCACCTGATATTGCAACATCCTAAACTCTTTAATGATACAATGCGCTTTAATTTGACACTGGGCAAGAGCTACAGTGACGAAGAGATCAAGAAAGCACTGCACATTGCACAACTTGACACAGTGTTGGCCGGTCTTGAAAATGGGCTGGAGACACTGGTGGGGAAAGACGGCATCAAACTCTCCGGCGGACAGAGACAGAGGGTGGCCATCGCGCGTATGATACTGAGTGATCCAAGAGTGGTGATCTTCGATGAATCTACGTCAGCACTGGATGTACATACCGAGGAGAAGCTTTTTGAAGCACTGCATGAGTTCCTCCGGGAAAAGACAGTGATCACGATCGCGCACAGACTGAGCACGATCAAGAGTGCAGGGTACATCTATGTACTCGAAGATGGCGGTGTGGTTGACAGCGGTACACCCAAAGAGCTGTTGGCCAAAGATGAGAGCTATTTCAGCTCGATGATATAAGGAACGGTTTTTGGATATTATTCAGGCGATCATCATAGGAATTATCGAGGGTTTTACGGAGTTTTTGCCTATCTCTTCGACGGGACACATGATCGTGGCCAGTAAGTTTCTGGGAGTCTCCCAGGATCATCTGACCAAAGCCTATGAAGTGATCATCCAGTTTGCGGCGATCATGGCGGTCCTTCTCTTGTATAAAGAGAAGATCTCCTTCAAAAAAATCTCTCTTTGGCAAAAACTTTTTGTCGCTTTCCTTCCTTTGGCCGTTATTGGCTTTCTCTTCAAAGACATTATCAAAACACTCTTTACCGTGGAGATCGTAGCATGGATGTTCATTGTGGGAGGTATTATCTTTTTAGTCGTAGAAAAGTTCTACAAAGAGGAAAGTTCCCATACCTATGATATCGAGAAGGTAAGTATGAAGCAGGCACTATGGATCGGGTTTGCTCAGATTTTTTCCCTGATACCGGGAACAAGCAGGGCGGGTGCAACGATCATCGGCGGGCTTTTGGTAGGGCTCGATAGAAAAGCCTCTGCAGAGTTTTCATTTTTATTGGCAATTCCCGTGATGGCAGCAGTGAGCGGATATGACCTGCTCAAGTACTACGGCGAGTTTGCCGATG
>DSDW01000067.1 GCA_011048515.1 Campylobacterota bacterium
GTAGGGGCTACACTTTACGACGAGAATGGAAGAGACTATATCGATTTCGGTGCTGGTATCGCGGTAAACTCTGTAGGGCACAACCACCCCAAGCTGGTTGAGGCGATCTGCAACCAGGCAAAGAACATCATCCACATCTCAAACCTCCAGGTGATCGAACCGCAGGCAAAACTGGCAGAAAAAATGGTACAACTCAGCGGATATGATATGGGTGTATTCTTTGCCAACTCGGGTGCGGAAGCGAACGAAGGGGCGATCAAGATCGCCCGCAAGTACGGTGAGACGCAATTTGAGAATAAGCGTTACAAAGTGATCACGCTTGAGCACTCGTTTCACGGACGTACGATCACGACAGTGAAGGCGACGGGGCAGGAGAGTTTCCATACACCGAACTTCTCACCCTATCCTGAGGGTTTCAGCTATGAGAAGAGCATCGAAGCAGTCTACAGAGCGATCGATGAAGAGACCGTAGCGGTGATGATCGAGCTGGTACAGGGAGAGGGCGGTGTCCAGCCTTTCGAGAAAGAGGAGATCCAAAAACTTGCCGCACACCTCAAGGAGAAAGGCATTTTGCTGATCGTGGATGAGGTGCAGACGGGTGTCTACCGTACCGGCGAGTTCCTTGCATCCAACCTTTATGAGATCGAACCGGATATCATCACGCTGGCTAAAGGACTGGGCGGCGGAGTGCCGATCGGTGCAGTGATGACCAAGCACAAGGAGCTTCTAGTCCCGGGTGACCACGGCAGCACCTTTGGAGGAAACTATCTGAGCACGGCTGCAGGGCTGGCGGTACTGGAAATCCTTTCGGCGTACCATGAGAGCGGTGCTGTAGCTGAAGCGTTGCTCTACTTCGAGGAGAAGCTTCAGGATATCGCCAAGCGTTATGAAAACCTCTTTGAAAAAGAGGTAGGTATCGGGCTGATGAGAGGATTGCGTGCAAGATCTGCGGAGATTCAGGCTGCAACGATCAAAGGTGCGATGAAGGAGGGATTGGTGATCCTGAAAGCGGGACGCAACACGGTCCGTTTCCTGCCCAGCATCACGATCACCAGGTCAGAGATGGATGAAGGGTTCAAGCGCCTGGAGTCCGCACTGAAGAAGGTAAGTTGCAATTAAAAATTAAAAAGTAAAAAGCGCGTAGGGTGCGTAGCCACGCACCAAAATAGAGGTATGTAGGGTGTCAGAACGAAAATATAGCCACGAAAGAGAAGAGATGTTGCTCAGTAAAAAGGAGATTTACAGATGAAACAAAGCATAATGAGAATAGTGTTACTGGCGGCGGGAGTATCGATGCTCTCTTATGCGGATGAGTTGGGAGAAATCCTCTCTACCAAGAAATCGATGATCTTTGATTATCAGATGCAGACCAATGAGCTGGAGAGCGACAAGCTATATAAAAGCTGGATCAATCCTGTGATGCTGAGATATAGTAAAAATTTTAATGAGCAATTCAAGACGGGTACGATTATTACTGAAAACTTCACTGTGAGTATCGATCAGCCGATCTTCCGTTCGGGCGGTATCTACTATGCGATGAAGTACTCCGAGGCATTGCGAGAGGCCAACAGTGCAGAGATCAATCTTCAAAGACGGATGATGATCACTGACGCGGTCACGACCCTCTTCAATATCCATAAAAACAGGCTCCAGCAAAACAAGATGCACTATCAGATCAACAATGACAAGATCGATATCCGCCAGAAGCGCGACAGTTACAATGCAGGGCTGCTTGACAGCAGTTTCCTGGACCAGGCGATGCTGAAAAAAAGTCAGGATGAGACCACGCTGCTCGAGCTGGAGCTTGGGTTGCGGGCATACCAGCAACAGTTTTCACTCCTCAGCGACAAAGATCCTGACACCCTGAAGCTTCCCACCCTGAAGCTTGTCAACAAGCAAACCTACAAAGAGGCGAACCTTGAACTGCAAAGAGACAGGCAAAAAGCACTGGAGAAGAGCCATAACCAGAAGATGACATGGGCGAAGTATCTCCCGACAGTAAGTGTTAATGGACAGTATACAGATGGAGATATTAACCCACTTTTTCAAAATCCTAATTTGAAAGAGAAATATTATAGTTATGGACTTTCTGTCAGTATGCCGTTGGATATCAACACCTTTGACGATATCGAGGCGAGCAAGGTAGCGAAACTTCAGGCTGAGGTGCAGGTACTGGATCGCGAAGAGACCGTGGAGCAGGAGTATGAGTGGACCCTCAGCAACCTTGAGATCCTGGAGAGAAAGATCGTATTGGCGCGCGAAGATCAGAAACTCTATGAGAGTCTTTATGAAGTGACAAGCAATTTAGCGAAAGCAGGGGAGAAGACCTCTCTGGATGCGGAAGTGATGCAAAACGCACTCCAGATCCGAAAACTTGACCAAAAGATCTATGCCATCGATAAGCAGATAGAGTTGCTGAAGCTCTATGCAAGGATGGCAGAGTAATGCGTTTCAGTGCCTATATGGATGAGTGGCTCTACGGGGAGGACGGGTATTATAAAACGTTCAAAGCGATTGGGAAAAGCGGGGATTTTTATACCGCCGTCAGCACCAGCAGGTTTTTCGGTGCGAGTATCGCCAACCACTTCTACAGGCTCTTGAGCGAAGGCAAGGCGGACCGTAACGGATGGCTGATCGAGGTAGGGGCGCATCAGGGCTATCTGCTCTGCGATATGATCCAGTGGCTCTATACCTGCGATCCTGGTTTGGTCGAAACGCTGAAGTTCGGTATCGTAGAGCGTCAACCTGAAGTTCAGAAAGCACAGCTTGAGTATATCAAAGAGCGTTTCGGTGAGGATATCCAGATCACACACTTTCATGATATGAGTGACGTGAAAGCAGACTATGCCTTTGTGGTGGCCAATGAGATCTTTGATGCGTTTCCCTGCGAACTCCTGAAGGATGGGAAGATCGCAGTCGTTGACGATCATACGATAAGCTGGGAAGAGGCGCCTGAGAAGCTGCTGCAATGGGCTCAGAAATATTATCTGAAACAGGGTGAGGTCGCTGTAGGGTATGAGGCTTTTGCCAAGGCGATGGCCGGGGGGATAGAGAAGTGCGATTTTGTCAGTTTTGACTACGGGGAGAAATATGTCCGCAATGACTTCTCCATCCGGGTCTACAGAAAACATGAAACCTTTCCGCTCTTTGATGAAGAACTGAAGCTTGCCGACGCTTACCGGAAAGACGATATCACCTATGATGTGAACTTTGGGCATGTGATAGAGGCGTTTAAGGCTGCGGGTTTTGCCGAAGAGGCATACGAGACACAGGCAAGAGCGCTGATCCGTTTCGGATTGATCGATATATTGGAGATGTTTTCCAAGCAGGCGGACAAGGCAGCCTATGTCAGGGAGGCGGATAAGATCAAGACGCTGATCGCTCCCACGATGATGGGTGACCGCTTTAAAATGGTGCACTTCAGAAAGTAAAACTTTTGAGCTGATGCATGACACATTTAGTGGTTTTGCATCGCTTTAATCAGTGTGCATCGTTTGATCGCAGCTGCTTCGCCTGAGAACATCTCGGTATACTTTTCAAACTTCTCTTCTCCGACCATTGCGATACACTCCTCTTTTGTCATCGTGTCGCCGGCGGTATTCTGTTCCGTTTTCTCTTCTTTTTTGACCGGGTTGGGCTGCACTTTGTTCGAAGGATACATATACTCTGAGGTATAGTTGTCGGTTTTTACCTCTTTGGGCTTAAAAGACTTTTTAGGTGGAGCAGGGGGAGTATACTTTTGGGCACTCTGCGTCTGGGGCTTTTCTGTCTCTATCACTTTGGGAGTGACTTTTTGCGGCTGGCTGGTGCTGCAGCCTGCGATAAAGAGTGTCAAGAGTAGGGTTACGATCACTTTCATTCTATTCTCCTGGTTTTTCGTTCGTTTTTTATACCTCTATAACTACGATGGATATGGCAAAGCCGCCATCATGGCTGATAGAAAGCGATGAATTTTTGATCTGATGCCGTGCCTGTGCCTGAGGGGAGAGCCTGAAGTGCGGCGCACCTTTCGGGTCTTTATAGATGATAATATCATGAAAGGAGAGCTCTGCGCCTATCCCGCATCCCAATGCTTTGGCGATGGCCTCTTTGGCTGCCCAGAGTCCGGCAACGGACTCCACTCTTCTGGATGTATCGATCTCAGAATCGCTGAGAAAGCGCTCCTGGAACTTCACGCCGTACTTTTCGATCATCTTGCGTACACGCTCTATCTGTATAATGTCTGTACCTATCTTCATAGGAGTATTATATCAGTATCTTGCATGACTTGGGCTTCTTTTTTTAAGCTATTCACACTTCTCCCCTCTATTGCAGGTTTGGATTCGTGATTCCGTGCTCAGAGGATGAACAACTGCTGAAAGGAAAAATAGCCCTTGAGAGAAGGGATACCGGGCAGAAAAACATGTTCGATTAAATTTAAGAATAATTTTATACAATTCGTTGTTTATAAGTTTATATAACGATACGCTTTCACTATCGTTATATATTGTAATATACAGAGGGGAAAAGTTTCTTTAAAATCGATATCAAAAATATGTGGCAGATGCCAAAAATGGTCAAAAGAGATACAACCTGGAATCTCGCTTGCATACGCTTTTAACACATTATAAGGAGAACAGAGTGTTTACGAAAAGGATTTTTTTATTTTTAGCGGTTTTGAATCTCTCATTGCATGCAGCATCTGTCAATGAGCAGCCTCAAAAAGTGTTTGGTTCATCACCGCCGATGAACTATCTTCTGTATGCGATCAATCCGCAGAAGATGGCCGGTTTGAACTTTGAGGCGAAAAACCTGAACAATGATGCGGATGAGCGCTATTTGAACAAAACGTTCTTGGAGCTTCCGGTGATAGGGACGTTTCATAGTACAGGAGCGGGGATGAACGTGGAGACGATCCTGAAGTACGATCCGGACCTGATACTTGTCTGGGAGGATGACTATCTGCATGAAAAGGTGTCGCAGGAGATCGCAAAGACAAAGATCCCTACGCTTACGCTTCCGTTCCGCAAGATAGACACTATGGCCTCTTCCATCCTTCTTGCCACGGAAGCCATCGGTGAAAAGGAGAGGGGGGAGCAGCTGAGCTCATACACAAAAGAGCGTATGGCGTATGTCAAAAAAGTGCTTGAAGGGACTGAGCCGACACGGTACTACTACGCTGAGGGGGTAGACGGACTTGCGACCGAATGCGATGACTCCTTTCATGTCGAAGCGCTGAACTACGCAGGGGGAGAGAATGTGCACAAATGTACCCAGAGCAATCTCCGCGGCCTGGAGCACATTACGTTCGAGACGCTTTTGGGATACAACCCGGAAGTGATCATCGCACAAAACAGGCTGGTGTATAACGAGATCGTGTCAAACCCGCTCTGGCAGCACCTGAAGGCGGTAAAAAACAAAAAGGTCTATCTGGTTCCCAACAGACCCTTTAACTGGATCGACAGGCCGCCCTCTTTTATGCGTATCATAGGGATAGAGTGGCTGGCACACCACTTTCACCCCGAAGCGTATAGAGCAGATATCAATGCGCAGATCAAAAAGTTTTACAAGCTCTTTCTGAATGTAGAACTGACAGACGAAGAGATACAAAAAATTTTAGGAGAAGAATAGAATGAAGAAAAGAGGTATCGTTTTGTCTCTTGTCACAACAGCGACACTGACGGCAAATCCAATAAGCATAGAATCGATCGTAGTCAACGAAGCCATGGAAGAGGGAGATCCCTTTTTCCTGGAGGAGTATAACCTCTCCAGAACTGACAACAGTGAGCACTTTACCTCCAAAAGTATTGCAACACTTTCCAGCCATGCCAATATGAACCCTTACACGGTGATCGCTTTCTCCCCGTCGGTGAATTTTACCCCGGCAGATACGGCGGGGTCCAATGAACCTTCATTCCACGACCCGATCCGTATCCGAGGGAAGAGCCAATCGGGGCCGGGAGGCGTCTATATGATCAACGGCATGCCGCTCTCTTCAAATCCGGGTGGCGGAAAATATATGCTTGATATGGAAAATACTGCTTCGATCGATCTGCTGAAAGGGTACCTGCCGGTAGATAAAAACCTAGGATTTTCAAGCCTGATCGGAAAAGTGGATCTGAATGTTCTTGACCCCAAAAAAGAGGCCGGAGCGATCCTGTCACAGTCGTTTGGTACGGAAAATTTCAAAAGGTCGTTTTTGCGTTTTGATACGGGGAAGATTGGGGATTTTGCTGCTTTCGGTTCCTTCTCTCTTCTCTCGAACGATAAATACAAAGGAGAAGGCGACCTGGAAAGGGTCAACGGCATGGTGGGGCTCTCCTATAGCCAAACGAGCGTTTTGAAGCAAGTCTCTATGCCATCCGGAACAGCGATGAACACCACAACTATGACGCTCTGAGCTATGCCCAGATACAGGACCTTGATACCTATTTTGACAAAGACTTCAAAACAACCAGACCGACATCGGCAAACGATGTGGATTATTATGATTTTAACAAGCAGGATTTTCTGACGACCAATATCTTTGCTGATATGGTTTACAAAGCAAGCCCTGATGACACGATCACATTCAAGCCCTACTATAAACAGGATAAGGGGGAGATCTTCTTTTCAAAATTTGATGCGACACCGGCAAAACAGGGCGTGATCAATTGGAAGATGGATCATGATCTTTACGGTGCCGTTGCGGCGTATGAACACCGCTTCAGCAAGGCGCTCAAAGCCAAAGCAGGGTACTGGTACCACAAGCAGCTTCCTCCCGGGCCTCCAACGGATAGACGTATGTACGGGGTGGATGCAAACGGGGGGCTTTTCTTTAAAAAATATGCCTCATTGGCAGAGGTGGAGCACCATGAATTGCAGTCTCCGTTCGTGGAGGTAAGCGGAGAGGCGGAGAACTTCATCTACTCTGCCGGTCTGCAGTACCAGAACTTTCAACTCAGTCCGATCAGAAACTATCTGACGGACAGCAATACCAGCCTCGATTATGAGACGGCTATCGCTACATCGACATTTGATCCGTGGGGGAGCGTCGAAGAAAAAACCTTCAAAACCTGGCTGCCGTCCGTCTATCTGGCATACAAGCTTGATGAGAGGAGCGCCGTCTATCTTGACTATTCGCGTACCTACGGGTTTGATGTGAACCTCTATCCGACCTATACAAGCAACTATGCAAATTTCAAAGGCAAGGGGATCACGCTGCAGCAGCTTTGGAGCGATCTGGAGCTGGAGACCTCGGATAATGTCGATCTGGGATATAAAATAACCGTCGGAGCGGTGACGCTCCATCCGAGTCTTTTTGTCTCTTTTGTAAGCAACAAGCAGGCAAATATCTACGATAGGGATTTGGAGGTAAGCTACCCCGCCAACCTGGGCGATGCATTGGGGTACGGGGCGGAGTTCTCGGCATATGGTGTCATGAATGATGATCTGGACTTTATGGTGGGACTCTCCTATAACCGCTACGCTTTTGATCAGGATTTTGCGACGAGTGCAACCGCTACAAGCGATATCAAGGGCAATCAGCTTCCGGATGCACCGAAGATCATGGCAACAGGAGCCCTCTCGTACTATCTGGACAATTGGACCTTCACCCCAAGCGTGCGTTATACATCCAGCCGCTATGGGGATGTGGAGAATACGCAAAAGGTGGATGGTTTTGCCGTGGCAGATCTGGATATCTCCTATAGGGCACAAAACTTCCTGGGTTCAAAAAATACGCTCTTCCGTCTGACGGCGACGAATCTTACGGATGAAAAGTATATTTCAACGATCAATACGCCCGATAACGTGCTTGCAGCATCTGCTACCTCAAGCACCTATCAGACAGGGACACCGCGTATGGTCTTCTTCAGTGTCACTCTGAAGTATTAGGAATGAGAATGGTCGGAAAAGAGAGCCGATATATCCTGGCGGGAATAGTGATCTTGGGTTTTCTTGCGCTCTTCTCCCTCCTTTGGGGGCAGTACCCCATAAGCTTAGAGGTATTTCGTGCGTATATGAACAACCTGATATTCTCTACGCCCGTAGATGCGTCATATAATCTGGAGCTTATCCATAACATTATTACGGAGATCCGTCTGCCGCGCATCCTGCTGGCGATACTGATCGGCGCGGCATTGGCGACAAGCGGGGCGGTCTTTCAGGCGATGTTTGTGAATCCACTGGTTTCACCCGGTATCTTGGGGGTACTTGCCGGCGCATCCTTTGGGGCGGCCTGCGGGATGCTGGTGAGCGAGAACTGGCTGGTGGTGCAGGTGATGGCATTTGTTTTCGGTTTTATCGCAGTGGGCTTTGCGGTGCTGGTAGGATCGATGGTGACCAATTCGCGTTCGACCGTGATGCTGGTACTTGGCGGAGTGATCAGCGGCTCGTTGTTTACCTCGCTGCTCTCTGTGGTGAAGTATGTGGCAGACCCCTACAGCACCTTGCCGGCGATCGTCTACTGGCTGATGGGGTCACTCTCCATGGCGCAGCTGGATGAAGTGCTTCTGGTGGCTGTTCCGATCCTGATGAGTATTGCGGGGATGGTCTTTATGAGTAAATACTTTGATCTTCTCAGCCTGGGTGATGAAGAGGCAAAAGCGCTGGGGGTAAATGTAGGGCTGATCCGTATCATCGCGATCGTTTTAGCCACGCTCGCCAGCTCTTTGGCGGTGGTGATGGCGGGGATCATCGGCTGGGTAGGGCTGATCATCCCCCATATCATCCGTATGGCGATAGGACCTTCGCACAAGCTTTTGGTACCGCTGAGCGCAATCGTCGGCGGCGCTTTTTTGCTTGCTGCGGATGCGGTGTCGCGTCTGGCACTCACTGTTGAGATCCCGATCGGGATACTGACTTCACTGATAGGGATTCCTATCTTTATTATAGTATTGAAAAATGCGAGGGCAGCATGGAACTAGAACCAATGATAGAAGTGAAGGATCTTCATTTCGCCTATAAAAAACATAAAGTGCTCGAAGGGATCGATCTTTCGCTATTCAGGGGAGAAGTGGTCTCTTTGCTGGGGCCGAACGGATGCGGGAAGAGTACCCTGATCAGGCTGATACTCAAGCTTTTGGACGGGGAGGATAAGATCAGGATAGCGGGGAGAAGCCTGAGAGAGTATTCCCACAAAGAGATCGCTGCGCATATCGCCTATATCCCCCAGTACCATCATGTCCCTTTTGGCTATTCGGTATTGGAGATGGTGGTGATGGGGCGGGTCTCAAAGCTCGGTTTTTTTGCTTCGCCTTCAAACAAAGATTATGAGGTCGCTTCCGCTGCTTTGCGCAGAGTAGGGATAGCAGAGCTGGAAAACCGCCCGTTCGGACAGCTCAGCGGCGGACAGAAACAGCTTGTGCTTTTGGCGCGTGCCATTGCACAGGAGGTGAATGTTTTTATCATGGATGAACCGGTAAACGGACTTGATTACGGTAATCAGATCCGTTTGTTGGAACTGATCGGTTCGCTTGCAAAAGAGGGGTACACCTTTTTGAAAACAACACACTACCCCGACCATGCACTCCTTGTTTCCAGCCGTGTGGTAGTGATGAACGGGGGCGTGATCATAGCGGACGGAGCGCCCGAAGAGGTGATCCGCAGCGATATGATCAAGCGTGTTTACGGGATCAACGCCGAGATCATTACACATGGTCTCCATAAGCGCTGTGTTCCTGTTTTCAGGTAGGAAGAATTTTTTTGGATATCGTTATATAACAATATATATAAAGGAGGAAGAGGATGAGGATCTTCATTGTTATAGGAGTTTTACTGACGCTTGGGCTTGAAGCAAGGGTTATCACAGATGATTACGGAAGGGAAGTAGAGATTCCTGAAGCGGTCACAAAGATCTATGCCGCTTCACCGCCACTGACCATGAGTCTTTTGGCCTTCGACCCGGGTGTGATCGCTGCGCTGAATATGCCCTGGAGCGAGCAGCAGAAACCGTATGTGGGCGAAGCGTATGACAGACCCGTGGCGGGCGGTTTTTTCGGACAGGGGATGCGGCCAAATTTTGAGGTGATTGCGGAGTCAAAACCCGATGTGATCATGATGTGGGGGCGGATGAACGGTGCTGATAAGATCGTGCAGAAGCTTGAAAAACTAGGGATTCCCGTGCTGATGGTCCGCAATGATTCCATCAAGGATCTGGTGGGCCAGTTTGAGCTCTACGGCAAACTGACGGGAAACACAAAACGGGCCGAAGCGCTTGTCGCGTATACCCGTGAGACCCTTTCATTGATCGATGCGCTTCAGGAAAAGCTTGCCCAGCGCAAGCCGGTGCGTTACTACTTCGCCGAGGGGGCGGACGGGCTCTTCAGCGAGTGCAGGGGATCGTTCCATCTTGAACCGTTCCGCTACAGCGGAGCAGAGAACGCCCTGGATTGTCAGATGAGCTCAAACTACGGGATGGAAAAGATGAGCGCGGAGCGTGTCGTGATGGCGGATCCCGATGTGATCGTCGCGATGGAACCGCTTTTTGCAGAGGGGATCGGGAAAAACCCGCACTTCCAACATCTTCGTGCCGTGCGTAACAAAAAGGTCTATCTTGTGCCCTCAACACCTTTTAACTACATTTCACGGCCACCCTCTTTTATGCGGCTTCTCGGGATCAGATGGTTGATACACACTTTTTATCCGGAGCTTTTAGAGGTTTCGCCGGAAGAGGAAAAAGCGCGTTTTGAGAAGATATTTTTTACAAACTACAACAACCATAAATAGAAGAAAGGAGGAAACAATGGAGGTAAAAAAAAGATATCCGGGGGGAGGTGACCCGCAGGGGTATGACCGTATCGTCCGTGAAGTGTTTGCACCGATCTACCCCGTGATCGCCGGACAGATCGTCGCAAGAACAGGGAAAAAAGAGGGGCATTGTCTGGATGTGGGATGCGGTACAGGCGCTTTGGGGCGTGCGATAGCGGGGATGAGCAGCCTGCATATCACTTTTTTGGATCACTCACCCGAGATGATCGCGCGCTCCAGGGATTATGCCGAGAAAGAAGCACTGATTGGGCGGAGTGATTTCCTGGTGGGCGATATCTCCAGGCTTGCACTGGATGATGCTACGATGGACCTTGTGGTCAGCAGGGGTTCGGTCCCTTTCTGGAACGATTGGGAGAGGGCCTACCGGGAGATAGTCCGTGTGCTCAAAGAAGGCGGCCATGCCTATATCGGTGGCGGTTTTGGCAGTGTAGCACTGCGTGATGAGATCGTACAGACGATGAATAAACGCAATAAGGAGTGGCGCCGCCCTTTTCAGGACAAAGTACGCCTCTATCAGGAGGCTTTGCCAGCTATATTGGAAGCGCTGCCGGCGGCTCAGTCAAAGATGATTGACGACGAGAGCGGTTTTTGGGTGCATATCATTAAATAAAAAAGGAGAAAAGATGCAAAACAACAGAGAAAACAACAGTTGCCAAAACGGCAGGATCAATTCATTTACACAGGTCAATCAGATACTTCGCGAGGGGAGAACAGCACGCTTTGGAGGGGAAGAGATACGCGTAGTCGATTCGATGATCGATATTATCTATCCGCCGGTGCCTTTCCCTTCCAACAGGATCTTCAAGGCACTCGGCGAAGATAAAATTCGTGGGATGGTATGGTACCACCACGAACTTTTGCTCAAAACAAAGGTAGGCAAGCTTTTCCCGGCAAATGAAGAGGCATTTAAAATGGCAGTTGACAAGAGTGCAGATTTTTTCGTTGAAGCACTCGGCGGGGGCGAAGTCTTTACCTCGGTTCACGGAGAACCGCACTTGCGAATGCGTCACTTCAAAGTACCGATCGATGAAAATGACCGCGAGATATGGCTGGCAATGTATAAAAAAACACTCAAGGAGACCGGTTTTCCTCAAGGGCACCTGGAGGAGTTCTGGAACTGGATCGAGCCGCTCTCCATCCGTATGATCAACCGCCGTACCAATATGGATGCAGTCAAGCGCCACCCTTGGAGCGAAGTCAAACATGATCTGCTATCAAAGAAGGAGGTGCAATGAAAAAGAGAAAAATCGCATTCTCATTTCTGGCATCATCGCTCTGTTGTTCCCTGCTGCTGGCAGAAGAAAAAAGGGTAGCACTCGAAGAGATAGAGGTCGAGACAGAAGTCTGTGAAGCATCAAGCATCGGTGCAAGATCTGTAGTCAATGCCAAAGAGATCGAGGTGATCAGCAGTGCAGAGCTCCTCAACCCTTATAAAGCGATCTCGCTTGAAGCGGGGGTGGATATCCGTACCCATGACCCTTTCGGAATGGATATCACCCATAAAATACGAGGGAAAGCAGACAGAAATATCGGTGAGACCCTGGAAGGCCTGCCTCTGAAAGGGATCGGCCCGGGCGGGGGACTCTCTACGATGGTCGATATCGAAAACGTGCAGAGTGTGAGTGTAGAAAAAGGGGCGATCAAAGCGGACAGCGGTTTTGGGTACGGAAGCGATAACGGTATGGTGGATATGAAGCTGCAAAAGCCATCCGGGAAGTTTTCCGCAGAGCTCAAACAGGCGCTGGGCAGTTACGATTTTACGAAGAGCTATTTTCGTGTAGACAGCGGTGAAGTCGCCGACATGGCAAGATTTTTCGTTTCCGGTTCGCTTACGAAAGCCGATAAATTCAAAGGGGAGGGGGAATCCCCCAACCGTAAAAATTTTGCCTTCGGTGCCGCGAGTACATCAAAGCAGGAGATCGAATGGGAAGTCTATGGGATCTACAACGATGAGAAGAAACACAACTACAAAGGCTTGACCTATGAGCAAAGCAAAGATCTCTCCCGCTATAAAGATATTGACTACAACACTGAGTTAACGGGCGATGCAGCCACTGACAGCAGCTATTATGACCGTAACAGGCAGGATTTTCAAACCTACACGATCCTGGGGAAACTCAAGGTCCCGTTTTCTTCAACTGATTCAGTGACCTTTCGCCCCTATTTTTTGAATGACAAGGGGTACAGCTACTCGGGGAGCGGTGATAAGGTGATCGACTGGTTGGTAGACCATGATACCTACGGGGGAGTTTTGGAGTATGCACATACCTTTGACAATGCGAAGATAAAAGCCGGATACTGGTATCAGGAGGATGAGCCTCCGGGACCTCCGACCAGCAGAAAACTGCGCGATGCGGCGACGATGGACTTTATCAAGTGGGAACGTATCGTCAAGGCAAATGAAAGGCATACATTCAGTGCGCCGTTTCTGACCTATGAACAGCAGTTTGACCAGACGATCGTGGATGCGGGGCTGAAATATCTTTGGCTGAGCTCGCCGAAACTGACCAGCTACAACACCGCAGGCATAGGGGATATAAGCTATGAGAGTGCGCTCTCCCAGGTCTCGGCAGTAGACTTTACGCTTCCTTCCAATGATTATGAGGTTTTTTTACCAAATCTGGGAGTGACCCATTTTCTGGATGACTTCTCTTTTGTCAAGGCAAGCTACGGGCGCAACTACAATACTCCGGCCTACGGTTTTGGCGGAAGCATGATGAAGTACTACTCGGCGATCGGCAAAGATGAAGCACTCCTGCAAAAAATGTGGGGAGACTTAAAACCTGAAGAGTCTGACAATTTCGATCTCACTTACGCCTATGAAGAAGGAAAGTTCTCTGCGGAAGCGACACTGTTTTACTCCAAAGTAAAGAATGTAGGGGGTACTTTCTACGATCCGGTGCTTGACTATACCTATCAGCAAAACACAGCGGAAGCAGAGTCTTACGGGCTTGAACTGAGCGGAGGCTACAGAGTGCTCTCCAATCTTTTGGTCAGAGGTGCAGCGACCTATAACCATTACGCCTTTACAACGGATATCGAGTCTTCAGTAGGTTCCTACATCCAAACAAAAGGGAACCAGCTCCCTGATGTGCCGCTCTTTTTTGCCAACCTCTCTGCCGAGTATGAGTTGGACGGCTACACATTTGTGCCGATCGTCCGTTATCTGGGCAAGCGCTATGTGGATGTCAAGCATCAATATGAGGTTGACTCCCACTTTCTTGTAGATCTCTCGGTGAGTAAAGAGTTCAGGATAGATGAAAAACATAC